>NZ_JBFTNT010000386.1:0-3424 GCF_056397585.1 Pedobacter sp. 05L430
CCCATTTAAGTGCAGCCCTAAGCTTATCGAAAATAAAGTTTACAGCTCTTTTTAAACCGTCTATAAGTGCAGAAGCAGCATCAGCCAACCAACCAAAGAAACCTCCACTCTCTTCTTCCGATTTTTTCTTTTTATCTTCTGCCTCTTGCTTAGCTGCCGCGGTTTTTTCTGCAGCTTCTTTATTGGCGTCATCATAATGTTTTTTTGCTTCGGTATTCCCTTTTTCAGTTTCCTTGCCAATTTTACCAATATGCTCTATCGCGCTATTTGTAGCTTTTGTTTTGAAATCGGTTTCTGTGGCATCCAGTTGTTTTTGCCAATCAATTCTGGATTCTGCAACCTGTTTCTGTGCGTTTTGTTGGGCTTTGTTTTGCGATGTTTTCGATTTAATCGTTTCATCACTAATTTGTTCATCCGTTTTTTGTTTCTCAACAATCAATTTTTGTTGATAAGCGGCTTCATCCTGYTGATATTTTTGCGATTGCTCTCCTATTTTTAGTGAGGCCTGGCCTGCAAGTGATGCATCAAGCCTTGCTGCGATCTCTGGTGATAGGTTTGATCCGGTGCCTAATGTTGTAGAATTCACACCCTGTGTTTTTTTGAATCGATGCTTACTTTTTATTTTTTCTTTTCCAGGTTTTTGTATTACATCATTTTCGCCAAAATCATTTTGAATTTCTTTCTGAGCATTGTTCTTTGCTATTAATAGATCTGCTGTTTGTTCTTCCTGTTCTTCAGATAGATTATTTATGCTGGCTTCACCTGTTAAAGTAAGTTCAGGGGCAGCGCCTAATTCATCCGGCAAATTGCTGGTATCTAAATTAATGTTACCCAGTTCATTTTGAGCTGCTCCTGTTATGTTTTCAGATCCCTCGCTATTTCCAAATCGTGATAAAAGTCCTGAAGGAACAAATCTTGCTTGTGGAGGAATAGCAACTTCCTCTACAGCCGGTGGCTGCCAATCGCCTTTGCCTTCAAATTTATTTTTAACTGTTGCGCTGGCCTTTGAGGCAATGTGTTTTGCCTTTGCTTTATTATTTTCGCCATAAGCACTGCCTGTACTTTCTGCAACGGTAGGCACAAGTTCTAAAGCTTTGTCTTTTTGCATCTGCATACTTTGAGATGAGATGCCTTTTGCCTGATTTAATGTTTCTGGTAACTGGGTAGCCGGAGTTGATTGTAGGATAACCAACATATCGCCAGGATTATCCGTTGCTGTTATAGTTGGTTTTTCTTCTGCTAAGCTTTCTGCTGCAACACCTTTTGCGCCAGCTGTTTTAGGAGTATCATTTCCTATTGGTGAAGTTGCCGGTTTTTCTGCTGTTTTAGATGTTGAAGTGGCAGCCTTACTAATACTGGATCCACCTTTGGATGACTCATCCGGCGGAAGAGTTTGAGAACCCTGATTATTAGCCGTTCCTGAAATATCCTTTTTATAAGTTTCATTTTTCTGCGGCTCAATCTCTCCGGTTTGTGTGGCTTTGGCGGCAGGATCAAAGGTTGTGTCTTGTTTCCTTTGCACAGCCTTATCTGTAACAGGGGCAGTTTGCTGTAGAACATGTGTAAGTTCGTGTGCAAGTAATCGTTTACCATCATCGGTTTCCGGGCGGTATTTTCCCTCGTTGAAATAGATGTCGTTTCCGGTGGTAAAAGCCTGGGCATTAAGTTCCCTGTTCATTTGTACCGATTCTTGCCCCGAATGTATTTTTACTGAACCAAAATCTGCACCAATCCTGTTTTCCATAAAGGATTTAGTTTGGTTATCCATAGCGGAGCCATTACCCCTGCTATTTTCTATTGAGGAAGTTAGATGATCACTAACTTTAAACTCACCATTACTTTTTGTTTGAACAAAGGGAGTAATATTTGTAGAAAGAGGTTTTTTATGGATGGTTTCCTCTTCCTCACATGCGGCACATTTAAGTTGGACAAAGTTTGCACTGCTTGAACGCATAACTTTATCAGCAACAGCATCTGCCTCTTTTTCAAACGGATCATCAGGACCACCAACATTCAATTTTGTTTGCAAAAAGAACGAGGCTTCGCCATCGGCCTGCAAGAGTTCATTTTGTTGCAGACTCTCCTGTCTGGCAGACGCAGCAGGTGCAATAATAGGTTCGGAAACAGAATCTTGTTTCACTTTAATTTAAATTGATGTAATATGGAGTTATGGATACTGAGCCAGGAAATAAGCGTAGATATTAGGGCGAAGCGCTTTTAAAGTAGCTGGCTGATTAATGTACATAGAAAATGCTTCGGCAAAATATTCACTTTCTGAAGTTTTTGTTGCAGCATATTCACTCATCCCCTTACGCAAGCCACCATCTTTTCCTAATGCTTCTGTAAAACTGCCTTTTGCCTTATCAGCGCTTAAGGCCTCACCTCCTTTTCCGCCAGAACCTTCATTTGGCCTATTATCTAGTGCATGACCAAATTCGTGGGCCATTATAAATGCTTTTTGAGGCAATGTAGCGCTGAAAAAATCACCATAAACTGTAATTCTTCTCTTCCAATCCGTACTGTCTTTAGGCTTGATCTGACTATATTCTGCAGACTCGTTTTTGGGCCCTTTTGGGCTTTGTCCCAAATGGACAGGTATACCCGTGGCCTTGCTTAAAATGGCTGTTGGCACTATATCTAAAGCTTCTAATACCTGATCAAATTTTGAGTCGCTCATGGTCTTTGATAAATCGGCTAACGGATCGCTTGTTACAGGAACTGCATTAGTTATCTGGTAGGTCGTTTCATACCTCTGGCGCCTTTGAGCTGGAGTTTCAGTATTCGTACGAGCAGTAAAATTGCTCAGTTTTTCTACAGCTAATTGAACGTTTTTCATTTTATTGGCCCCCTTTCCACTAACATCGAACTCAGTTGATGTGAATCGAACTATAGCATCAGGACCTTTTATTTTTGCATCTGCCGGATTTGTTTCTCCACTCAGATCTACGTGTTGTACCGTAGAAATATTGGTGATGGCGGCCTCTGTTGCATCTTTGTTTAAGTTAAAATTATAAAGTATCAATGCTCTCATTGCACTTTCAACCCACGCCTCTGTCGGATCAAAACCTTTTACTACATATGTAACATTGTATCCTGAGCGCACATCTCTAACAATACCTTTCTGGAAAAACAAAGAAATGTTTGTTTGAAGATTGAAACCGATATCGTAACGGATGTTCTGTCTCGTTGCTGCATCATATGATTCGAGATTTTGCACGGTGTCCTCTCCTGGCATTGGTGAACGTTGTATTGTATTTCCGTTTTGTTGTATGGTATGTGTTAACTCATGAGCAAGTAGATGCTTACCCTCTGCAGAATTTGGTCGATACATATTTTCATTAAAATAGATATCCTTACCAACGGTGAATGCCCGGGCATGCAATGAGGCAGAAAGTTGACTGGCATCAGTTCCACTATGGATATT
>NZ_JBFTNT010000387.1:0-3421 GCF_056397585.1 Pedobacter sp. 05L430
GGGCCTGGCCTTAAATTGCACAATTAACCAGCTCAATTTTTTTGATAGAAAGAATTATTTCTATGCCGATTTGCCTAAAGGATATCAGATTACTCAGGATAACAAGCCCATCTGTCAGAATGGTTATCTGAATGTAACGCTAAGCAATGGTGAAGAAAAACGCATCGGAATTAACAGGATACACCTGGAAGAGGATGCCGGTAAAAGTATGCATGATCAGAATGATCAATACTCTTATGTAGATCTAAACAGGGCAGGGGTTCCATTAATAGAGATTGTTACAGAACCTGATATCAGAAGTTCAGAAGAAGCATCTGCGCTGTTAACAGAGATGAGGAAATTGGTTCGTCATTTAAATGTGAGTGATGGCAATATGGAAGAAGGAAGTTTGCGTTGTGATGCAAATATCTCTATCCGTGAGGTTGGTGCAACAGAATTTGGAACGCGCTGCGAGGTAAAAAACCTAAACTCCATAAGAAACGTGCGCAGGGCAATGGATTTTGAGTTTAACAGGCAAAAAGAGGTTGTAGCCACCGGAGGAAGGATTGTACAGAGCACATTGAACTTTGATGCTGAAGAAGGTACAACATCGCCAATGCGGAGCAAGGAAGAAGCCAATGATTACAGGTATTTTCCGGATCCGGATTTGCCGCCCGTACATATTTCTGATGAGTGGCTGGAGCAGATAAAGGCCACAATGCCTGAACTACCCTCGGAGATCTCTAAAAGACTGGTAAAAGATTATGGAGTTAACGCATCTGAAGCTACATTACTTGCTGAAGATATTGACTTGCTTACCTATTTTAATTCGGCATTGCCTATAATTAAAAATACAAAGAGCCTGGTGAACTGGCTTACCGGATCTATCAGAGCTTTGTTAAGTGAACAAGAGATCACAATATCAGGCTTTAAAGTTAGTCCTGTGYAACTCGCAGACGTAATTAACCTGGTAGATAATAAAAAGATCACCCAACAAATTGCATTGCAACAGCTGTTGCCTTTAATCGTTAATAATGCGGGTGCCGATGTAAATAAACTGGCTACTGAACATAGCTTGCTAATTGAAGAAAATAGTGATGAACTGGCTGGTTTTGTGGATCAGGTTCTATCGAAATACGAAGCACAGGTACAAGCCTATAAAAAAGGAAAAAAAGGCGTGCTTGGGCTTTTTGTAGGTGAGGTAATGAAACTTGCCAGGGGAAAAGCAGATCCCCAAAAAATAAATGAATTGTTACAAGAGAAATTAAAATAGTAAATATTATGATGAAACGTATTGGGTATGTATTGGTGTTGTGTGTGGCTTTTGCAGCATGTAAGGATAAAAGTAAGTTTGTAATTAACGGAGAGTTTAAAAACGCTGCTCCAAAAAGCAAAGTTTACTTATTTGGTTTGCAAAAAGACAATGCTTTGCCATTAGATTCAACTGTGTTTTCTGAAAAAGGAGAATTTAAATTTACCCATTCAACCCCTGGGGCAGATTTCTTTAGGATTTCTGCGGGCAATAACGAATATATGATTATTGCAAAGAATGGCGATGAAATTAAAATTACTGCTGATTTGGCCGACAAATCATTGGCTTATACTACATCTGGTGCTGCTGAGGCTGATAAGTTACAGGAATTGAACACCACCAAGCATGAGTATATGACTAAAATTGCTGCTATACAAACTCAGTTTGATGAAGCAGTATCGGCCCAGCCAGATAAGAGAGAAGCTATTATGGAGCAAATGAGACCTCAATATACTRCTGAAATTGAAGGGCTTAATAAAGCGGTGTTGAAATTTGCTGAGGAGAATACGGAATCGTTAGCAGGTTTTTATGCCATAAACTTGTTAAATCCTTCGGAATTTGAGAAAGAAATGGTGGCTTACTCTGATAAAATCAAAAGTAAGTTTAATGATAATGCCGCAGTAACTGAATTTTTAAAGAGAATGGCTAGCTTAAAGGCTGTTCAAATTGGTCAGGCTGCACCAGAATTTACCATAACCGGTATCGATGGAAAGCCAGTTAAGTTGTCTGATTTTWAAGGAAAATATGTATTGCTTGATTTCTGGGCATCGTGGTGTATGCCATGCAGACAGGAAAATCCGAATGTGGTTAAAGCCTACAATACTTATAAAGACAAGAATTTTACCATATTGGGTATTTCTTTAGATAAAGACCCGGCAGCATGGAAAAAAGCAATTGCTGATGATAAACTAACCTGGAACCATGCCAGCGAATTAAGCGATTTTGAAGGTTCTACAGTTAGATTGTATCAAATAGAGGCTATTCCAAGCTCATTTATCATAGATCCAAAAGGAACAATAGTTGCAAAGAATCTTCGCGGAGAGGAGCTTGATGCATTTTTAAATAAAACTTTACGCTAACCCTAAATTCATGTTAATATACATGATGGTATTAACAATTTGTTAACATGAGTTTAACGGTATATTATAATTGATTACCTAATTTCGTAACAAATAATTAAAGCTATGAGCACCGTAAAACAGAAGATACTTATTGTTGATGACGAACCAGATATTTTAGAGTTAATTGAGTATAACTTAAAGAAAGAGGGATATCAGGTATTCTTAGCCAATAATGGTCAGGAAGGCATTACGATTGCAAAGAAGGTACATCCTGATTTAATTATCCTGGATATCATGATGCCAAAGATGGATGGTATTGAGGCATGCAGGTTAATGAGGGCTATTCCTGAGTTTAAAAATACTTTTATGGTGTTTTTAACAGCACGAAGTGAAGAGTATTCAGAAATAGCGGGATTTAATGTTGGTGCAGATGATTATATAGCTAAACCAATTAAGCCTCGTGCACTAGTAAGTCGTATTAATGCGATTCTAAGAAGAAATGCAAGCGGAGACGAGGTTTCTGATAATAAGGTTGAAATAGGTGATTTGGTAATTGACAGAGAAGCGTACCTTGTTTTTCAGAGTGGTAAAAAAGTCATTTTAGCTAAAAAAGAGTTTGAATTACTTTATTTATTAGCTTCAAAACCAGGTAAGGTATATACCAGAGAATCTATTCTAAAGAATATTTGGGAAGATTCTGTAGTGGTTACAAACCGTACAATTGATGTACACATTCGCAAGTTACGCGAGAAGTTAGGTGAAACTTATGTTGCTACTGTAAAAGGAGTGGGGTATAAATTCGAACTTTCTTAGTACTTTTGCATTCTGGAAGATCATTGGGCTTTTTGCTACCTGTAGCGAATTAGCTCATTGATATCTTTACAGGCTGGAATGCACTAGTTACTTCTGAAAAACACACTGAATTGAAATATCCTTCATTTAAAGACATTATCCTATTCGAAAACGATGATTATATCGTTGTAAATAAACCACCTTTTGTTGCCTCTTTAGATGAGCGCGGCGGTTCTGGTGAAGTAAATATCTTACGCCTTGCTAAACAATATAGTGC
>NZ_JBFTNT010000388.1:0-3390 GCF_056397585.1 Pedobacter sp. 05L430
GTTTTATGCCTGCCCCTTTTTACAGAATTACATAAACATAAATGAGAATAAGGAAAAATGCGGTGATTACCGCGGTTGGGGGTTATGTTCCGGACACTATTTTAAGTAACCATGACCTTGAAAAGATGGTAGATACCAATAACGAATGGATTGTTGCCAGGACCGGGATAAAGGAGAGAAGAATAGTAAATGATCCAAATATTGCTACATCCGACATGGCTACTTATGCCTTGAATAGATTGATGGAAGAAGGAAATGTAGATCCAGATGAAATTGATTGTGTAATTGTCTCTACTTCAACACCAGATTACGTAATGGTATCAACCGGGAGTATGGTTTGTGAAAAGGCAGGTTTAAAAAATGCATGGGGTATTGATACTAACGCAGCTTGTAGTGGTTTTTTATATGCACTAACACTAGGGGCAAGTATGATAGAAAGTGGTCGTTGTAAAAAAGTAGTTGTTATTGGTGCTGATAAAAATAGTTCGATAATAAACTATGCCGATCGTAACACCTGTATTCTTTTTGGAGATGGTGCCGGAGCCGTTTTATTAGAGCAAACTGAAGAACCTGTAGGTTTAATGGATAGCTATTTTAGAACTGATGGTAGTGGAAAGGAAAATCTGATTGTTACCGCAGGAGGATCTAAATTCCCTGCATCTCAGCAAACACTTGATGATAAGTTACATTACGTGCGTCAGGATGGTCGTGTTGTATTTAAAGCGGCAATTCAGGGTATGACAGATACTTGTAACAAGGTTCTAAAATCCAACGATCTTGAGAGTTCACAGATCAATTATCTTATCCCTCATCAGGCTAATTTGAGAATTATTCAGTCTGTTGGTGATTATCTTGGATTATCTGAAGATCAGGTAAAGGTTAATATAGATAGATACGGTAACACAACCGCTGCAACTATTCCTTTGTGTTTATGGGACTTTAAAGATGATTTCAAGTATGGCGACAAGTTGATGTTAACTGCATTTGGTGCTGGTTTTTCATGGGGCGCTACTTATTTGAAATGGGGTAACCTAAGAAATAAACAATCAATTTAATGACATTAGAAGATAAAATTACGGCTTCGGAGACTAGAATTTTCAAAGCCGTTTTTCCAAATACAACCAATCATTACGATACATTATTTGGTGGTACTGCTATGCATATGATGGATGAGGTAGCTTTTATTACTGCTACCCGTTTTAGCAGACAAATTATGGTAACAGTAAGTAKTGACAGGATAGATTTTAAGAAACCAATTCCTGCAGGCACAATTGTGGAACTGGTGGGCAGGGTAAGTCATATCGGGAATACGAGCCTTAAAGTTAGTGTTGAGATTTTTATTGAACAGATGTATTCTGAACATAGAGAAAGAGCAGTAACCGGGGAGTTTTCGTTTGTAGCTATCGACGAGAATAAAAAACCAACGTCAATATTAAAGTAGGTAAATGAATCGTCATTTATGATGCTTACATTTGTCGCGTAATGCTATTAAAACCCATAACCATATTACTTTTGTTTAGTTTGCTTAGTGCAAATTGTTCGAATCTATTTGTGTTTATGGGTTTTGAAGTAAATCAGAAATATATTGCTGCTGAACTCTGTGAAAATAGAGACAAACCTCAAATGCATTGTAATGGTAAGTGCTATTTAATGAAAAAATTAAAACAGGCACAAGACAAAGAGCAAAAGCAAGAGAGACAATCGCAGAAAACACAAATCCAAGACGCGTTAATTGTAAAGCCTCTGGTTTTTAAGCAGTATTCATTAGCGGAAATCAAATTCCATATTCCTTTTTCTACTGGGATACCGCAAAGTATTAAAAATTCTATATTTCATCCGCCACAAGGAAAGGGTTAAATCAACCATTCTCTTCAAAGACCGGAATAAATGCGCTGAAGGAGTGCAATGATTCCGAGGTCTTTTCTGAGAAGGTAAATTTATAGACAAATAGTTCAGGTATGTGTGCTATTGGGAGGTCTTTAGGGTAGTTATGAATTTTAATATTTAAAAATGAAGAAAATAATTTTTGTCGCTTTTATAGCGCTAATAGCTGCTGCATGTACGCAGCAAAAGGACGGTAAAACAGATTACAAAGCTGTTCGTGATGAAGTAATGAAGTTCCATGATGTGGTAATGGGCGATCACAGTGCACTTGTGAATAACCAGATGAAACTGGATACTTTGTTGAAGAACCTTAGTGGGTTAAAAATTAAGTTTCCTGATGTTGATACGGTAAAGGAAAAACAAGCCATGTTGGCTATGGTAAATGATTTAAGTAAAGCTGAAGATCAGATGAATGATTGGATGCACAAATTTGAGCCTGATGTAACTGGCAAATCAAATGAAGCAGCAGTTAAGTATTTTAAAGATGAGCGGAAGAAAATTGAGATTATTGACAGCTTGTATAAGCAGGAAATTAAATTGTCTGATGATTACCTGAGTAAATTTAAGAAGTAATGAAGAGTTTGCTTTTTGGGGCCTTAATGATAGTCCTTTTTGTTTCAGGCTGTAAGACTGAAACGAAGCGATTACCTTTTTTACAAATGGAAATTTCTGAAAAGGTGGTTGATGGAAAAACAATTGCTGATACAGCGTTTCGAACTATACCATCATTCAAGTTATTGAATCAGGATAGTGTTGTTGTAACTCAAAAGGATTTTGATGGAACAATTTATGTTGCCGATTTCTTTTTCACCTCTTGCCCTACAATCTGTCCAATTATGCATCGTAATTTGCTTAAGATTTACAAGAAATATGAAGCAAATCCAGAAGTAAAACTTGCTTCTCATACTATCGATGTAAAGTATGATACTCCTTCCAGGATGAAAGCATATGCTGATAAGCTCGGAGTTAAGGGAACACAGTGGGAATATTTATGGGGATCGAGAGACGAAATCTATACCCTTGCTGAACGCAATTATCTGGCCGCTGCTCAAGAAGATAAATCGGCCCCTGGTGGTTTTGTTCATGGCGGATATTTAACACTTGTAGACAAAGAGAAACGTATAAGAGGTGTTTACGACGGAACTGATGATGCCGATGTAAAGAAACTAATGGGAGATATGGATATCTTATTGGCCGAATATAAAAAGTAGCCTATTTTTTAAGGCTATTTTATTTGATTAAGGCTGGCTATATGCTGGCCTTAACTGAATTATATGATTTATAGGATAATTTAGTGGAATATATTGACATTTTTTTATCTTTATGTCATGATGATTTGCTCATTAAAATAAATATTTTTGCTTTCTCTAAACTAATCTCTAACTCTTATGGTAAAGGTAGAACTAGAAAATGATTTAATTGAGTTTAAAGCCCGTCTTGAGTTTAGGCAAGAAGAAATTTTAAAGCTAGTTCACGAAATCAACTTGCTTCATATCAGTGAGGCCG
>NZ_JBFTNT010000389.1:0-3379 GCF_056397585.1 Pedobacter sp. 05L430
TATAAACAGAAGGTTCAAGATGGTAAAAACAAAATGAGTGTCCTGAATGCTGTTAGAAACAAAATAATCCACAGAATCTTTGCCGTCATAAAAAACCAAACCATTTATAAAAATGATTTGGTTTTGTCATAGAAATCGAGATGACGATTGTATTATAACGATCATATTCACAACATACTGTAATGTTGCTTTCTCTTTTAAATTAGATATGCTGCAAAATCCAGCCTATCCAATTTAATTATACTTTAATTATTAAATGCATTATATTAACACTATGAAATCAAAAAGCCTCTCCTTAATAATTGTATTTGCGCTGTTATTTGTAATTACGAGAGTTAAAGCACAAACCGGCTTATCTCCAGTAAAAGTCAATCTTCAACTCATATCCGATCAATTATCATATCCCACAGCATTTGCGGCGCCAAATGATAAATCTGGTAGTTTATTTATTTGCGAACAAAAGGGGCGGATCAGAATTATCAAAAATGGTAAACTTCTATCCAAACCCTTTTTAGATTTCACAGATGAGGTACTGATGATGGGAAGTAGTGATGAAATGGGATTGTTGGGGCTGGCCTTTCATCCTCAATACGCAGAGAATGGCAAGTTCTATGTTTACTTTAGCAAGCGTGTTCCTAAAACTCCGGGCATAGACCATCAAAGTATTATTCGTGAATACAAAGTTTCTACAGAAAATCCTGATCTGGCTGATAAAACCAAATCAAGGGAAGTTTTGGTTATTGATGAACCTGAATCTAACCACAATGGAGGAGACCTAAAGTTTGGCCCTGATGGGTTCTTATATATAGGCCTAGGAGATGGCGGTGCATATAATGATATGCACGGTACTTATGGCAATGGACAAAATTTAAATACTTTACTTGGTAAAATACTTAGAATTGATGTAAATACGCTTCCTTATGCCATTCCAAAAGACAATCCATTTATAGGAATGGAGAATACAAAACCTGAAATTTATGCATATGGTTTTAGAAACCCGTGGCGGATTAGCTTCGACAAACTTAACGGAAGATTGTTTGCCGGAGATGTGGGTCAAAAGAATTGGGAAGAAATTGATATTGTTACCAAGGGTGGAAATTATGGCTGGCGGGTTAGGGAAGGTACACATGTTAAATCTCCAAATGATCCTGATCCAAAAAACTGGATCAACCCAATAGCCGATTATGGCCGTAATGAAGGTATCAGTGTTACCGGTGGCTTTCTTTATCGCGGTAAACAACTCCCGCAGCTTTTCGGTAAATACGTTTTTGGCGATTTAATGGGAACCATTTGGTCATTAACCGACATTAACAAAGAACTCTGGAAAATGGAAAAACTCTCTATTTCCCGGGAACCTGGAAATTGGCAGATCTATAGCTTTGGTGAGGATCGTAACGGCGAAATCTATCTGCTTGTTAACCTGATTGAAGAAGAAAAAGGTGCGATTTATAAGATCATACCGGGTAAGTAGTTTTTACTTTCTTACCCATCTTTTTTTGAATTACTTCAAAATGAGGAAGCTCATTAGGACTAACCATCGAAATTGCTTCTCCGGGTGTGTCAGCACGGCCAGTTCTTCCAATACGGTGAATATAATCTTTAGGTGACCTTGGAAGTTCATAATTAATCACAAAAGGAAGGAAATTAATGTCAATTCCTCTCGCCATTAAATCTGTTGCTACTAAAACCCTAAGTTTACCAGATTTAAAATGAGATAAAGCCTCTGTTCTTGCTCCCTGGCTTTTTTTACTGTGAACAGCTTTTGCGTCAATATTATTTTTACGTAGCTTGTTTACAATGGCATCAACCTGATGAACCGAAGAAGCAAATACCAACACTTGTTTCATTTCATGATGATTGATCAGATGACGTAAAAACGGGCCCTTTTTCTCATCTGTAACTATATACGCTATCTGGTTGATAAGGTCAAGTGAATCTTCTTCAACCTCAATTTTAATAACTACCGGATCATGTAGTAAGATTTGGTGAATGTGTTGCAAATCATCACTCAATGTAGCAGAAAACAATATATTTTGGCGCTTTTTAGGTAAAAGAGAAATGATTCTGTTTACTTCCTCTTTAAACCCTAGATTAAGCATCTTATCTGCTTCGTCTAGCACCAATGTTTCAATGGTAGATAGGTGCACGGCATTTGATTCTACCAATTCCAATAACCTGCCGGGTGTAGCAACAAGCACATTTACACCTTGTAAAGCCATCATTTGCGGGTTAATAGAAACACCGCCATATACTGCCAATGTTTTAATGGGCACAGTGAGGGCCTTACTAAAAGTCTTAAAAACATCTTTTACCTGTTCGGCTAGTTCACGTGTTGGTACTAAAACCAATACATTCGCATGGCGATTTTTTACCCCTGCTGTTTCTTGCAAATTCATTAGAATTGGCAAAACATATCCCGCAGTTTTTCCAGAACCTGTTTTAGCTATACCCAGCACATCTTTTTTGTTTAATATGGCTGGTATAGCAGTTTGTTGAATAGGAGTAGGTACTGTGAAATTCTGATTTACCAATGCTTCTAATAAAGCAGTCGATAAACCTAAGGAGGTAAAAGACATATTACTTAATATTTGCCGTAAAAATACACAAAAATCGTGTGCCAAAACTTGCCAATGAAAATTGATTTTTTCTGCTTATTTTACATCGGTAAAAGCTATACTGATTATATGGATGTTGGTAAAGGACTCTTATTCTTTTTTGGTGCTTTAGGCGTATTTAACGGGCTCATTTTGAGCGTTTATTTTTTCTTTTTTACCAAAAAAAAACATCTGTCAAATCTATTTTTTGGAGCATTGCTCCTGGCTATAAGCCTAAGGATAGGTAAATCTATTTTTGTAAGTTTTTATCCCTCACTTGCTAAAATTTATCTGCAGATAGGCCTTACAGCATGTTTTTTTATCGGACCTTTTCTTTATTATTTTCTAAAATCAACTATAAACCCTGGTGCGCCTTTAACAAGATCTTCTAAATGGAGTATTGCTGTGTTGTTTGCCATTATCCTTATCCCGGGAATTATATATCCTTATCAAACCTATCCATAGCTTTGGAACAATTATTTTGTACAGATTATCTACGCAGAGTGGTTTGCTTATTTGGTAGCTTCAGGCTTGGTATTAAAAGATATATTGAAAAAACTGTTTGCAAAAGACTATAAAATGAAAGCCTCAGAAATATGGCTCCTTACTGTTTTTGGTAGCACAGCTCTTATCTTTGCCTTTTTCCAGTTGGCTTTGTGGAGAGCCTCGTTTTCACTATATCTCAACGGTTCTCTCGCATTTTCTTTTTGCTTATACATGGTCGTTTTTACGCTTCTGTACCGAAAAAAAACAAGCGACTTATTCATTTTGGGACAGAGCAAGTA
>NZ_JBFTNT010000390.1:0-3361 GCF_056397585.1 Pedobacter sp. 05L430
AACCAAACCATTAACCAGATGAAAAAGAACCACATCTTACTTTTAGCTATTGCCGCTTTAATGATCACCGCCACATCTTGTAAAAAGGATAGCAAACCAATAGACCAGGGAAAAGATCTGATTTTAACTGCGAGAGAGCAACAAAAGGCAGAAGCCGATAATGCTTTTACTTTTAAGCTGTTTAAGGAAACTTTGTTAAAACCATTAGCGGGTAAAAACCTCATGCTATCACCTTTAAGCGTAAGTATAGCTTTGGGCATGACCAGTAACGGCAGCAGTGGCTCAACGTTGGAGGCCATAAAAAATACAATGGAGTTTAAAGATTTTACTGAGGCCGAAATAAACAGTTATTACCACAAAATAACAACTGAATTGCCTCAGCTAGATCCTAAAGCTACATTAGAAATTGCCAATTCAATTTGGTATGAAAAAACCTTTACACCATTGCCTGGTTTTCTAAAGGTGAATGCCGATAACTATAATGCCGAAGTTGAAGGGTTAGATTTTAAAAGTCCGACTGCAAAAGACAAAATTAATAGCTGGGTAAATAACAGCACACAGGGAAAGATTCCAAGTATAATTGATGAGATCGGTAGTGATATGGTAATGTACCTGATTAATGCTGTTTACTTTAAAAGCGATTGGAAATATAAGTTCGATAAAAACAAAACTGCCAAAGCGGATTTTAATTTAGATGCTAACAATAAGATTCAAACAGATTTTATGGTTGCGCAAGCTTCTGTTAATTATTTAAGTTCACAGGAGGCGAATGTATACGAACTTCCTTATGGGAACGAGAAATATAGTATGGTAATTGTATTGCCTAATGGTAATACTACAATTAATGAATTTGCAGGCTCAATTACTTCTGCAAAATGGAAAGGATGGATGGCAGGCTTAAAGAAAACCGGTATGGAAATAAAAATGCCTAAGTTTAAATTTAGCTATGATATTAAACTAAATGATCAATTAGAACATCTGGGTATGGAAGTGGCGTTTGGTAAAAATGGCTTTGCCGATTTTACAAGAATTAATCCGGACGGGCATTTGGAAATAGACGAGGTGAGACACAAAACTTTTATTGAAGTAAATGAAAGCGGAACTGAAGCCGCTGCTGTTACTTCTGTTGGAATTGAACTCACATCGGTGCAACAACCTTCCGCTGTTCTTATTAATCGTCCATTTGTATATGCAATCCGCGAAATGAAAACCGGACTAATTTTGTTTACCGGTATTCTAAATAACCCGTTACTGGATAAATAACGGGTTATTCGATTTTACTCGCAATTAGGGGTGGTAAAGGTCCAGGTTTCGGCATTTCCTGTTGGGAAACTGTAAACCATACCTTTGCCCATCTCAAACCACAGCTTGCCGCGTAATTTTTCGCGACCGCCAATTTCATTCATCGATAAGCTGTCGTAAATACGACCATTTACCATTACATATTTTATTTTTTCTGAGTTTCTGATGTCGTCCAATGGGTTGGCATCCATAATTACCAGATCCGCAAGTTTGCCGTTTTCCAATGAACCTATTTCTTTATCCATACCTAAATAAGAAGCACCGTTTAGCGTGGCCGATCTGATGGCTTGTAACGGTGTCATGCCACCTTGTACCAGCATCCATAGTTCCCAATGCGCTCCCAGACCCTGGATTTGTCCGTGGGCACCTAAGTTTACTTTTGTGCCRCCGTCAGCAATTTGTTTAACTGCTTTTGATACTTCAATGTGGCCGTAATCTCCGTATTCCGAAGTAGTTCTTCTTCTTGAACGTGAATCTATAATTGGGCGAGGTGTAAATGCCATTAACCTTTCATTTTCCCAAACATTGGTTCTGTCGTACCAATAGTTCTCGCCCCACTGACTGCCGTAACTTACAATAAGGGTAGGTGTGTAGGCCACTTTGGTATTATTCCAGAAAGAAACTACATCCTTATAAACCGGAGCAACCGGGATGCTGTGTTCAATACCGGTATGACCATCAGAAATCATGTTCATGTTGGTAAAGAATGTAGAACCACCTTCTGGAACTACTTCCATTTTTAATAGCCGTGCGGCTTCTAATATTTGCTGACGCTGGTCACGACGAGGCTGGTTGTATGATTTAACAGAGAAGGCGCCCACTGCTTTTAACCTTCTGAGGTGAGATAAAGCATCATCTAAACTGTTAATGACTACCTTGAAATCGCCATCTGCACCATACAATATAGAACCCGTTGAATATAATCTTGGCCCTACCATGCGGCCTGACCTGATCATCTCTGATTGACTAAACACCATTTCTGTATTGCTCGATGGATCGTGTGAGGTAGTTACACCGAAAGCAAGGTTAGCAAGGTATGACCAATCTTGTTGCGGACTAATGCCGTCCGGACTGGTGCGTAAATGTGCGTGTACATCAATAATACCCGGCATTATTGTTTTTCCCGTTACATCAATCACTTTAGCATTCTGCGGTATACTTACTTCGCTTGCTTTACCTACTGCTACAACTTTGTTATGATCTATTATAATGGTTCCTTCTTCAATAACTTCATCACCTTTCATGGTAATTATCCTGGCACCTTTTAAGGCAGTTATACCGTCTGGCACATCTGTTTTAAGACGCAGGCCAATAGAAACACCTATAGAATCTGGTGGCGGAATGGTTTGTGGAGCACCGTCTACAAAATTAAAGGTGTTTTTAATTTCACGACTAAAGTATTGCGGCCCTAATGTCCATAGTAATTTGCTGCCATCATTACTCCAATGCAAATAAGTTCCCGCATCTTTAGTAACTCTGGTTAGCGGAATAGATTTGTTTGTTGATGAAAGCTCTAAAGGCGATCCTGTGGTAACCATCGGGGTGATGTATACATTAAATAGCTCTGTAAATGCCATCCATTTGCCATCAGGGCTTGGGCAAAACTGGGTAACATAGGTAGAGGTGTAATGAGTACGCGGATTGCCGCCATTTAGATCTACACTTTTAAATGCCTTTTTGCCATCCTCATTTCCTTGAAAAAAGATGCGGGTATCGTCTTTGTTAAACTGTGGCTTTATGCCGTTTTCGGAGATCAGTGTTTTTGCTGTTCCATCTGCCGACATGGTAAATATACCTGTGCCGCGGCCATAAGCATATCCTAAAACATCGTTTCCAACGCCTTTACGGTAAACAATTTTATCGCCTTTGGTAGAGTAGGAAGGGGAGTAATAGAGGCCTTTTTCATCAGTAAGTGGTATGGTTTTGCCAGATTTAAGGTCAGCTCTTTTAATGGAGCCTTTAAACTCATCGCTCCAGGTAGTGTAAATTACAAATTTTCCATCCGGACTAATGTCTGGCTCAAATTCAAAATCAATACCATTGGTAACCCTTTCAGGAG
>NZ_JBFTNT010000391.1:0-3338 GCF_056397585.1 Pedobacter sp. 05L430
CTCCTGGGTGATGCCAACTTTATTGAATAACGCTGGCATCAAGTTTTTGCAACTGGGATGTAATCCGGCAAGCCAGAGTCCACGTTTCCCTCAAATTTTTTGGTGGGAGGGGGCGGATGGGTCTAAAATCCTATGCCAGTACACCGCTGATTATGGATCCGGAATAAAAGCACCATCAGACTGGCCATCCAGGAATTACCTCGCAATGATTATGACCGGCGACAACCATGGGCCACCAAATCAGAAAGAAGTTGAAGCTATCATTGCTCAGATTAATAAAGAAATGCCCGGCGCAAAAATACATCTTGGAACCCTTGATGATTTTGCAAAAGCAGTAATAGCAGAAAAACCAGATTTGCCAACTGTTAAAGGCGATACACCAGATTCCTGGATTCACGGATTGCTTTCAAACCCACGGGAAGCAAAGATCGGACGCAATATTCGTCCTCTGGAATCTGCTCTTGATGGATTAAATACCCAGATGGGAATCTGGGGAATACCTGTTAACAGTATTGCAGCCAAACTGGATAAAGCTTATGAACAAAGTCTTTTGTATGCCGAACATACCTGGGGCATGAATGCAGAGTATGGCCCGCGTTATAGTTATGGCGAAGATTGGAAGAAATGGCTAACTGAAGCAGCAGCAGAACCCGAGCCTGAAAATGGCGATTTTTCGAAACTGAAAAACAGCAATGCACATAATACAAACACAGGAAGTAAAAAGAAATGGTTGCATTCTTACGATGTAAAACGGCAATACATCCATAACACCAATGACATTATAAATGCTGAGTTAACTACTGATCTTGATTTACTGGCCAAGTCAGTAAATGTGGCAGGGAAACGTTTGGTAGTGTACAATCCTCTACCATGGAAGAGATCTGGAATTGTTGAAAATCCATGGAAAAAAGGAAGTTATTTTTATGTTAAAGAAATTGCGCCTTCTGGCTATGTTGCTTATAATCAAGATGATTTAAAGGAAGCAACTATTACGAATGATCAGAATGCTGAATTCAATACGCCCTATTTTAAAATTGTATTAGACTTAAAAAGAGGAGGAATATCCTCTTTGACAGAAAATACGACTGGTCGTGAATTAGTAGATCAATCCTCTAAATATGTTGTTGGTCAGTTTTTGCATGAACGATTCAGTACCACTGAGGTTGGCCTATGGTTTAATGTTTATAGCAGGATAAAAGAGGGATGGGGTTTAAATGATCTAGGGAAGCCGGGTATGCTTGGTGCCGATAAAGCTCCGTATATGGCGTTTACTCCTGATAATTGGGGAATTTCAGTTACTCATTCAGATATTGCCGATGTGGCTACCCTAACTGCAATGGATACTAAAGGGCTTGCAAAGAAGTACACTTTAGTGTTTTCATTTCCTAGAAATTCAGCTTATGTTGATATAGAGTGGTTTGTAGATGGTAAAGCCCCAGATAAACAACCTGAAGGTGGTTGGTTGTGTTTTCCTTTTGCTGCTAAGGACCCTAAATTTACAGTTGGTCGTTTGGGAGGCCCGATAAATCCCGCAACCGATCTTATTTCGGGTAGTAATAAATATTTGATGGCAGTAAATTCAGGTGTTTCAATTACCCAGAAAGATAGATCAGGAATCGGGCTAATGCCCCAGGATTCTCCTTTAATTTCTTTAGGTGAACCGGGATTGTGGAAGTTCTCTTTAGATTATGTTCCAAAAATACCTTCTGTGTTTGTAAATGTTTATAACAATATGTGGAATACGAATTTCCCATTATGGCAGGAAGGTTCATGGAGTGAAAGAGTGCGAATCTGGCCTATAGATAAAAATTCCGAAACAGTTGCAAACTTAACGGAAAAATCCTGGGAGGCCCGTTTGCCATTATTAACTGGGGTTTCAGATGAAGATGCCGGACAATTACCTTTAAAAAATGAAGGTATTTCTATATCGAGAAAAGGAGTGTTAATTACGGCCTTTGGAGAGAACCCTGATGGTAAAGAAATTGTTTTGCGCTTATGGGAGCAAAGTGGCATTTCGGATAATGTTAGTGTTAAACTGCCTAAAGGATCAGGTTATCGCAAAGCTACGCCTGTAAATCTTCGTGGGGAGGCAATTGGCAAGCCACTCAATATCATTGGAGGTAAATTGTCTTTCCTGCTTAAAGCCTATGCACCTGCCAGCTTTATTTTGAGTACCAATACTTTAACGAAAAAAGTGAAGGGTGTCTAAAATTCTTGCTGAATAATCTATTTTAGATTGTAGGATAATTGATTGAACAGTTGATTAAAATATTTATATTAGAGATGTTATATCTCTGGATAAACTTAGGGCTTTATGGTATATGTTACGATTGGATAAGCAAAATGCTGATGATGACAATTTACTGTTAAGACAGATTTTTGCCGGCGATGAACGGGCATTTAATCAAATGTACTACCAGACCAATAAGAACATTTATAATGCTATAATGGCTTATGTGAAAAATGAGCACATAGCCATTGAACTTGTACAACAAGTTTATGTCAAATTCTGGAACAATCGTCAGAAATTAAAAGGCGTACAGAATTTAAAGGATTATCTTTTTATCATCGCCAAAAATTTAACACTCGATCACTTTAAGAAAGTCACCAAAGAGACTAAATTTTTTGCTGAATTAACCTTAAGGGCGAGTGATGTTGTAAATACGACAGACGAAAAGATTGAGCAAATAGAATACGACAAATTATTGCAGAATGCGATAGGACAATTACCTCCTCAGCAAAAGGAAGCATGGCTTTTGGTTAATGAACAGGAGCTTAGTTATGCTGAAATTGCTGAAAAAATGAACGTTTCTAAATTAACAGTTAAACGGCATTTAGAGTTGAGTCGCAAAAGTGTACGCGATTATTTTAAATCTCATATTGATACCGCTATTAGTCTTTCCTTTCTTGCTGTTTTAATTATTTTTTTTTCCTGATTGGGCCATTTGCATTTTTGAATCGTCTTTAGTTAAAATTCAATTACAATAATGAAGAGCGCCCGTTTTCATATACTATTACAATACTTTAAAGAAGATATCATTTCTGAGGAAGAATGGCATGAATTGCTGGCAATGATAAAAACCGGTCGTTATAAAGACCAGTTGGAAGATGATATTTTAATTTCGCTGGATAGTGCAGGAAAGAGAAATAATTGGACAACAAATATTGAGCAAGAAATGTGGGCTGGTATTCAAGCCGAAATACAGGGGAACTCAAAAAAATCTAATTACAGATTATGGATAGCTGCGGCGGCTATTCTTCTGATGATGCTTGCCGCAGGATTAATTTTCTTTAAATCCGAACATTTATTGCCGATAAAAACAAATATAGCCTATAAG
>NZ_JBFTNT010000392.1:0-3336 GCF_056397585.1 Pedobacter sp. 05L430
CCATTAAACCTTAACTTATTTGATAATGCATTAAATTCTGAAACAAATGGTTTTAATGTATATTTTTATTTCCTTTGCTGTATCAATACTGCTATATAATATCGCTCCATTATGAAACTTTTTTCCATTGCGCTTCTTTTATCGTTTTTTTCGATTAGTCATTCTTATGCTCAGGATTTTGAGTATGCAAGAATTACAGGAAGTGATATTGAATTAAAAAACACGCAACTAGATAGCAATGCTAATGCTATGGTTATCAGAGAATTTGGCACTACAGCCGTACAGCTGGATAATGCAACCGGTAAAACCTACATTGATTTTGAATATCATGTACGCATTAAAATATTTAATAAAGAAGGTTTTAACCATGGAAATATTGTAATTCCATTGAGGATATATCGGGATGATGAAGATGAAATTAAAGAACTAAAAGCCACTACGATAAATATTGTAAATGGTCAGCTGGTTAAAACTGAGCTGGATAAGAAACAAGTATTCAATGAGAAAAAGAACAAATACGTTTCGCTAACAAAATTTACGATGCCCAACTTAATGGATGGAAGCATTATTGAATATAGCTACCGACTGCATTCGCCTTATATCTTCAACTTTAAAACATGGGAATTTCAATCAGACATCCCAAAGTTACACAGCGAATATATAGCCAATATCCCTGCTATCTATAATTACAATGTTTCGTTAAGAGGGGCGCAGAAACTTACCAAGCAGAATGCAGAAATAAAGAAGGAATGTTTAATGATTGCAGGAAATAAGATTGACTGTTCAAAAATGACCTATATTATGAAGGACGTTCCGGCATTGATTGAAGAGGATTATATGACTGCCCCAAGTAACTTCAGATCGGCCATTTACTATGAGCTTTCTGACTATGTTATGCTTAATGGTGGCAAAAAAAGCATCACTAAGACCTGGAAAGATGTTGATTATGAATTAAATTCAGACAAATCATTTGGCACTCAAATGAAGCGAAAAGATGTTTTTAAAGAGCTGATGCCTCAAATATTGGGCAAAGCCAGCGATGATTTAAGCAAGGCAAAAGCCATTTATAATTACATTAGGAAGAATATAAAAATGAATGGTTTCATTGGTATTTACAGTGAGAATAACATTAAAACCGCTCTTGAAAAGCACTCTGGAAATACCGGAGATATAAATTTAGCATTAATTGCTGCTTTAAGCGCCGCAGATCTGGATGCTGAAGCCGTAATATTATCAACCAGGGCAAATGGGGTAGTTAACAACCTTTATCCGGTGATCAGCGATTTTAATTATGTGGTTGCAAAGGTTAATATTGGCGATAAAAGCTATTTACTGGATGCAACAGAACCCCTGTTACCATTCGGCCTGCTTCCATTACATTGTATAAATGGAAATGGCAGGGTTATTAATTTAAAGAAACCATCTTACTGGTACGATTTAAAAGCCAGTCAAAAAGAGTCTACAAAGTATGTCCTTAATGCGGAATTAACTGCAGATGGAAAACTAAAGGGCAAACTAACTACTTACTCATTAGGGTATGCTGCACTTAAAAAACGCCAGCGCATTGTAGCAGCCAACTCTGTAGATGAGTATGTAGAAAAGTTAGACGAACAAATGCCCRGAATAAACATATTAAAACATTCAATAGAAAATGTAGATAGCCTGGACAACACGCTGGTAGAAGACTATGAGATTGAAATGAAGGTCTTTGACAATTTAAATGCCGATCAATCATACTTTAATCCATTCTTTATTAATCGTATTACTAAAAACCCATTCAATTTAAATGAAAGGACTTATCCTGTTGATATGGGGGCGGCAAGCGAAGAAAGGATCACCATGATCATTAAACTTCCTGCTAATATTTCTGTAATTGATAAACCGAAAGATATGTCGATGGCGCTGACAGAAAATGGCGGGAAATATCTTGCCTCAACATCAATGCAAGACGATTCTTTTGTTTTCAATGAGATGCTTCAATTCAATAAACCTATTTACGAATCTGAGGATTACTTGTCATTGAAAGAATTTTATAGCCGTATTATACAATCGCAAAAAACTGATATTGTATTTAAAAAAACCAAGTAAATGCTGAAGAGATTATTACTTCTGATTTTTATTGCTGTTGCCTTTAAGGGATACGCTCAGGAGCAACCAGATTATAATGTAGAAAACATTCCTTCTGCATTAAAAAGTCGTGCTAATGCCGTAGTCAGAAACATGGAGACTACCGTAGATATGCGTGCTCCAGAGAATGTTATCCTTAATGTGAAAAAAGCCATTACCGTTCTGAATAAGAACGGAGACCAGGTAGCAGCTTTAGCGCTCTTTTACAACAAGGCTACCTCCATTAAAGGTGTAAAGGGAATTATTATGGATTCTTTTGGAAAACCAGCCGGAAAGTTTTCCTTAAGCAACTTTCTGGATGAAAGTGCTGTTAGTGATTTTTCTTTATTTGAAGATGCCCGGATTAAGAGGTATAATCCTAATGTTTTAACTTATCCTTACACGATATCTTACGAATATGAAATCAGGTTTAAACAAAACCTGATCATCCCTGATTGGTATGCAACACCCTATTCTGATGTTTCTGTAGAGAAAACCAGTTACACTTTCATCTCCAAGCCCGATGATAAAATCCGTATAAAAGAATACAACTACAAAGGGAATGCAGAGGTAGTAAAATCAGATAAGGTTATTAGTAGGACATGGAAGGTAACTAACCTAAGTGCGATTAAGCGTGAACCTTATGCTCCTGATCCTGACAATTATCTTACCTATGTGAAAATAGCACCCGAACAGTTTACTTATTATGGTCATAAAGGAAGCTATAGCAACTGGCAGGAGTTAGGAAAGTGGGTTTATGATGACCTCGTAAAAACAAGACAAACACTTTCGCCAGATATTATTCAGGAGATGAACAACCTGGTAAAAGGATTAGACAGTGATAAAGAGAAGGCAAAAAAGATCTATGAATACGTGCAGAAGAAAACAAGATACATTAGTGTGCAGATTGGTATAGGCGGATTCCAACCTTTTGAAGCAACAGAAGTGCACCGTGTTTCTTATGGCGATTGTAAAGCGCTGGTAAATTACACACAAAGTTTATTAAAAGCTGTAGGTATAAACAGTCTTTATTGCGTGGTATATGGCGATAGTTATAAAAAGAGTATGGATGCCGATTTTGCAAGCATGGATCAGGGAAATCATATTATTTTATGTGTACCACTTAAAAGTGATACCACCTGGTTAGAATGTACCAGTCAGGATAGTCCGTTTGGATATTTAGGAAGTTTTACCGACGACCGTGTTGTATTGGCCTGTACAGAAGAAGGT
>NZ_JBFTNT010000393.1:0-3330 GCF_056397585.1 Pedobacter sp. 05L430
GCCTAATGGTACAAATCAATTTAACGTATCAATAGCCAATGGAATTGATCCGGTTAAACTAAATAAAAGGTTGAGGGAAGAGCATAATATTATTTTCGGCCAGCCAAGAGAAGATGGTTTTGTAAAAATTAAAGTAAATCCAACACTGTTGAGAAGAGATAACCAACAAATTATCGACTCCTTTAAAGAAGCAATCTCATTTGCCAAAGTGTAAAATTTTGAATGAAGATGCGAATTGCTTTTCCTAATCCCTTGAAGGTATTAAAGTAAAACGGCTCTTCAACTTTAAAAAAGGCTTTTCAAAACATTTGTAAGACAACATTGCTAATAATGTCGTCGAGATGAAAGCAGTAACAGATCCTATTCCGTTTTTCCATTCCAATAGACCTATACTCTCGCTAAAGGTTGCTAATTCATTTTTAAAAATATTAAAAACGATCCAGTAGATAGTGATATGGAAAACATACATGCCATATGAAATACGACCAAGATAAGCTAATTTAGAAGGCATATACTTTACGGGTGCCCCGTAAAGAGATAAAAACATTGCTATAACACCAATAAGTATCAGAAACCATCCAGTAATTGATTGTGGAATTGTAGCTAGGTGAGGAGCATCTACATTAATTTCGCAAACCATTGATGCAATCAACCAGCAAATCACACCTGTTATAAATAAACCAATACGGAGGACTGCATTCCATTTAGGTTCCCAGCCCTTTAAGTAGGCAGAGAGCAGTATTCCTGCAGCAAAAAACTGAAATTGTACAAAGCTATTTGTCCATTGGCCACTAAACCCAGTTGTTGGTCTTTGAGCGTAGTAAATTATCGTGGCGTAAGCAATAACTATTGAAAGAAATGAGAAAATCTTTAATCCTTTTTTCCCTGCAAAAAACAACACTAATGGAAGTAAAATATAAAGTTGTTCTTCTACAGATACACTCCATAAAGGATTTATGCAATAAGATTGCCACTCCTTAAATATTATATACCAATTCCCAGAAAATAGCGTGAATGCTAATTGTGCTTGTCCTGGAATAACAGATCCAAAAAAATCAGTAGCAGAGGTAAGTAACACCATGCCAAAAAAGAAAATAAAATATAGTGGCCAAATCCGTAAAATACGTCTAATGTAAAATGACTTAACGTTTATTTTTCTATCTTTCCAAAATGGACATCTTCTCTTGTTAGTAATTCTGTGATTAAAAATGCGCTAAGGTGTAATTTCGTAATGCGCTTATAATAGACTCCGAGAAATTATGATCGATGAAATGCTATTAAAATATGGGCTAACTAATGCGCCTAGTATTCTACCAATGCTGGATGATTTCAGTGATGAGCGAGAGGTAAGAGAATATTGTTGGCAGGTATTACGGACTTATCCTGACCTAACAAAAGAAGATTGGATTATTGGAATTGAAGGAGGAGATTATATCTATAGTTTTGGCGGCAATTACATCTTTATTACCGACGATATTTGGAGCTTCAATTTGGTTGCCTCTCAGGCAGTATTGGATTTACTGGTAGAAAGAATAAGACAGGTATGATAGTGTTTACCTCTCCAAAGAGTAAAGCACTTTGATCCCATTGGGATAGATTTTATCTCCAATTTCCAACTTTACATAATCCTGATTTGTTGCCTTAAGCCCTTCTAATGGATAATAATACAGCTTACACKGACTATCACTCTTTACCTGTTTAACAGCATAAGAAAACTCAACATCGGCTAGCCCTTTCGCTTCAATCTTGTATCGGAATTCACCAGCCTTTTCATGAAAAACAGCCAATTCCAGCATCCCATTCATAGGTGAGCCAGGGGAATTAACAACGCGCCAGTTCGTAAGCGGTGTAGCTATTCCTGCCAAGGTTATTTTTAAATCGGCCGCAGTAAGACCATTTTTAAGAATCAGGTTGTCTCCTGTCTGCTTATCGGTAAGGGCAATCACAACCTTTGATGGTGGACTTTCATTCAGGATACCAGCACAAGGGTCTAAATTCACTCCATTTTTTTTGCAGCCTGGCAGTGCAGAAAAAAGAACTAATAGCAAAATTGAGTAGCGTAATATTTTCATAGATACGAAGATATATATTAAGGCCCGGATACTATCGCCAAAATTACTTTATATTTGCTAATAATTTATTACCTGTTACTTAAAGGTTATCAGATAATGTCAACATGGTTTTATGGAACAAACAGAAAAGCAACCAGTAAATAAAGAGTTTACCGATGAATGTACCAAGGTGCTCAATGCCGTATCAGATGCGCTATATGCCGTAGGTGGCAAATGGAAGCTGATGATAATAATCGCTATGGCAAGAGGAAATAATAGATTTTCTGAACTTCAGAGACAGGTCAAAGGTATTTCTGCCAGGGTGCTATCCAGTGAACTGAAGGAACTGGAAATGAACGGATTTATAATTAAAAAAGTTGCTGTGGGTTATCCGGTAACAATCGAATATCAATTGCTTCCCTATAGCCATACACTTGAAAAGGTTGTGGCCGCCATGACCGAATGGGGCATTCAGCACCGTGAAAAGATCAAAAGTGAAAGGTCATCTAAACCTTCATAAGGTTAAGCCGCAGTAAATATTTATTAAAGAACAGGACTACAAAATCCCATTCTTTAATAAGATAATCCTAGTTACTCAATGGTCTATCCTCTACAATTATAAAATAGCCGATACGCTCCTTTATTAACCATTTTCCATTTTGACGCACATACTTGTCATCGTATTTAACACTATAATCAGTTATTGTATTTTTGCCTTCAACCTCTCTTACCATCTTAAGTTGAGAAAAAGAAACACCTGTCGCAGTATCTCCATCAATTTTTACCGTATGCTGCCCGTTCATAGTAAAATAGGTCTTTACCAACGATGCATGTCCGTTAAATTCTTTTTCCATGGATTCTATTCCGGAAACATTTGCGGCTAAGAAGTCACCCATATAAACTTTGTATGTGGTATCTGGCGTAAATAATCCCATAACTTCCGAGATCTTTTTTTCATCACTTAAATAAGCATAAGCATCTATTAAGTCCCTTAATTCTTCTTTGTTTTTTAAAATTTCTAATGTCATGATTTTTAATTTTATGTATAAAATTTTTATTTTTTGAGAGTGCGCTAATGCTGAAATGCTGTCTCCGCTACACCAGAAATGACGGGTCGATCTGGTAGGCGTCGAATAATTGGTGTGACCTAAGTTTTTTTTGTACAAGTCCCATGCGCAAATCCAATGCAGAAAGGTCTGTTGCAATCGGAATAAACTGTATTCCCTTAAGCAGAGCGGTGTTAATCACTAGTCCAATTGCTAAACTAGTGGTCTTATCC
>NZ_JBFTNT010000394.1:0-3323 GCF_056397585.1 Pedobacter sp. 05L430
TAAGTTCTCGATTGCCTGCTTCCTTAATTCGTTTTATCGTTTCAGTGTCGCATATTAACATGCTTGCTGTCGATTCRGAAATCATATAGCTAATCCTTTGTTCCGGGAATTCAGGATCAATTGGAATATAAGCTGCCCCAGCCTTTAGAATTCCGATTATTCCAATTATTGTCTCTATAGATGGTTTTATGCAAATTGCTACAAGTGTTTCTGTTTTGACTCCTTTGCTGATTAAATGGTTTGCCAGTTGATTAGACTTTTCGTTTAACTGATTGTAAGTTAATTTTTTACCCTCATAGACTACAGCATTACTATCTGGGCTGTCAAGAACTCTTTGATTAAATAGGTCTAGAATTGTTCTGTCGGCAATTAGAGTCTGATTTATTGTGGTGGGAAACGGATTCTTGTTTATTAATGAGTCTTTGATTAGTACTTCAGGATTATCCGTTACGGTTTTTAATAAAGACTCAAATTCCGACATCATACTGTCGATGGTATCGGATCTGAATAGATTTGTATTGTACGCCCATTCAAATGTCATTGCGTTTTTAGAGCCGGTAACATTTAACGAAATTTCGAAGGTTTGGGCTACTCTTGCGTTGGAAAAAAGTCTATGAGTTAAACCATCAAATGATACTTTTTCATCCATACCCATGTCTATGTTAAAAACAATAGGAACCAGTGGTATGTGAGCTTTATCCCTCTTAATGGGTAACTTTTTGAGCAATTCACTAAAAGTTAGTCTTTGGAAATCGTAAGCGTCATACACTTCACCCTTTCTTCTTTTTAAATAATCTAAGAAAGACGATTTCGGATCAACTTTGCTGTCAAGTGGCAGTAAATTTACACAATGGCCAACCAGTCCAAAATTCCCTGTTGCAGCCTGTCCGGATGATGGAAGACCAATAACAATATCTTGTTGCCCTGTTCGGTGATGTAACAAGATTTCAAATACACTTAGAAGAGTAATAACTACACTGCTACCTGCTTTTGCTGATAACAACTTTATTGGATTCAATAGATCATTTTTCAGAATGTAATCATTTCGTTGACCAGTATAAGTCCGAACTGAAGGCCGTGTGTAATCTATTGGTAAATTAAGTGTAGGAACATTATGCTTATACTTATTGATCCAGAAATTCTGGGTTTCAATATATTCACTGCTATTTGTAAAGTTAATCTGTTGTAAGGTATAATCACTGATTTGTTCTGCAGGTTCTAATTGAGGAAAAGTGTCATGTACATAGGAATTATACATTTTACTTAAGTCTTCCAGAATAATTCCAATTGACCAGCCATCGCCAATAATGTGGTGTATTATGAGCGTAAAGTAATGAACATTTTCTTCAATCTTGTGCAGGTATATTCTAAATAATGGACCTTCATAAAGATCAAAAGGAGTAGCCATTTCCTTTTGGACAAACTCATGAAAATTGTTCAATCTTTTATCTAAGTCAATACCGGTTAAATCATCCGTAATGATTGAAAACGAGAGTTCTTTATATATTATTAAGTTTTCTCCATTTTTACTGACAGTAGATCTTAATGCTTCGTGTCTGGCAATTAAGCTATCGATGGCTTTTTTAAATGCCTCCTGATAAAAAACACCTCTTAACTCAAGAGAAACAGACTCATTATAGGCCAGACTAGCTTCATCACCACCTAAAATACAGGATAGCCATAGTTCTCTTTGCGGTTCATTAGTAATTGTTACTTTTTCAATCTCATTTTCACCGAAAGGATTAAAATCTACAGCAACGTATTCAAAATCTTTATTCATTAGTAACGGCGTTAGAAACGTATCTGTAAATACTGATCTTTATTCTGTTCATCTTTAATGAACCATGCCGGATTTCCTTCAACATCCTTTCCCAGTCTGGCACCTCTTACAGGAGGATTATCGGCATTGATCACGATTTTATCTGTGCTGAATTTTGAATATGTTTTTGAATTGGTCTCAGTAACAGCTCTGTTCAAAAAGAAACCGGCATTAATCATTTCATCCATACTCTCTATAAAGCAATTAATCAATTGTTCAATATCAGCATGCGAGGTTGCTTCTGTTACGAAACATGGGAAACCATCAAGTATATGGATGCCCTTTTGCCTCATTAAGGTAAACATTAATTCGCTATAAGGAATTTCCTCGTGGAATTTAACCTTCCATAAGGATCCATAATTGGCAATAAAGAAAGGCAGCTGTCTTTTTTCTATTTCCTTATTAAGTGTTTTAGCAATATAGTTTCCTTTTTCATTTAGCTCTTGTTGTAATTTTGGTCCCTTTTCTTTCATGTATATTAAAGATGCTTTTGCGGAAGCCAAAGCTAAAGGGTGACGAACAAATGTTCCTGCAAAGTAAGTTACACCTACTTCTGGATATGAACCATCTCCATAATTCCAGGTGCCTCCATCAAGCGCATCCATAAATTCTTTTTTTCCGGCAATCACCCCAATAGGAATACCTGCGCCAACAACCTTGCCGTAAGACGCAAGGTCTGCACGGACATTAAACAAAGCCTGTGCACCGCCAGGATGCATCCTGAAACCCGTGATTACCTCATCAAATATTAAAGCTGATCCGCTGGCAGAGGTGATTTTTCTTACTTCTTTAACAAAATCTATTGGTACAAACTCGGGACGTCTGCTTTGTATCGGCTCAATAAGGACTGCAGCGATCTCATCTGCTCTCTCTTTAATTATAGCCAAAGCTTCTTCTGTTCCGTAATCGAGCACAAGTATATTTTTAACTGCATCGGGCATTATGCCGGCCGCTGCCGGAAATGATTTTAATTTCTTGGTTCCCCTAACCAATACCTCGTCAATAATACCATGATATGATCCTGTAAAGGCGACAATCAACGATCTGCCTGTAACGGTTCTGGCAATTCTAATACAGCCGAGTACTGCTTCAGATCCAGTGCTGCAAAGCGCTGATCTATCAAATCCGGTAAATTCACATACTAATTTACTCACTTCGGCTGCAAGCTCGTGCTGTGGGCCCACCTCATATCCGCTTTCAATTTGATCGTGCATTGCTTTTTTGATAACATCTGGTTGGTAACCAAGTAAGTTGGAACCAAACCCATTCAATACATCAATGTATTCATTACCGTCCAGATCCCACATTTTACTACCACTCGATTTATTTATTACAATAGGGTATATGAGCTCTTTTGTTAAGGGTTTAAAGCCAGAAACAACCCTTGGGTCGGCCATGTAATTCCGGCTTTCCTCCGCATATTTTTTGCTTTTAAATGTTCTCTGATTATAACTTTCAATTAAGTTTTTGAGAAAGCTCAACTGATTTATATTAAGTTCTGTTG
>NZ_JBFTNT010000395.1:0-4727 GCF_056397585.1 Pedobacter sp. 05L430
ATCTGGTGCGATAACCCTCAACTGTACGCACACTTAGAAACAATTTATCGGCAATCTCGGAATTACTGCATTCCTCGCAAATGAGTTTAAGTACTTCGATCTCACGTTCGTTTAGCTTGGCCTCTTTTTGATGCAAACGATGCATGAAATTTATGCCCAACAGCTCTTTTGCCATGGTTATCGACAGGTTGTCGTTAAAATAAAAGCCCTTTGCATGTACGGTTACAATAGCATCCAATATTTCTTCGGGTTCGGCATTTTTTAAAAGATAGCCCGAAGCGCCCAGGCGCATGGCGTCTAAAATATACTTATCCTCGTTGTGCATAGAAAGAACTAATATTTTAATTTCCGGAAAATGCTGGTGAATATAAGCTGTTGCCTGCATGCCATCCATTTCAGGCATTTTAATATCCATTAGAATTACGTCGGGTTTATTATTGGTAATTTGATCAATTAGATCTTTGCCGTTTATTGCTTCTATAATTAAATTTAGTTCAGTATAATCTTCTAAAGTGAATTTTAGACCTTCACGGAAAATTTTATGATCATCAGCGATTGCTAAATTTATTAAGGCCATAGGTCAATTATCAAGTTTATTAATGTTTAAAGTAATAGTGGTTTGTGTACCTTTTCCAATTACTGAATGAGTTCTAATGTCGGCTTTTATTAATTGGGCCCGGCTTTGCAGATTTTTTAAGCCAAAGCCATGTACAATGGTGTCTTTATTAAAGCCGATGCCATTATCCTTAAAGTCCAGGCGGATCAATTCTCCTTCTTTACTTAAAGAGATGTCAATTTCCGAAGCTTGTGCGTGTTTTATGGCATTGCCAAACAACTCCTGCATCATGCGGTAAAGTGTAATTTCTATTTCGGGCTTAAAACGTTCTCCATTTAAATTTTGGCTATAGTTTACCTCTACGCCAGTATTTTGCTGCACATAATTAGACAAATCTTTCAGTCCATCGGTTAGTCCAAAGTCGATTAAAACTGTGGGTAAAACATTATGAATAATGTTGCGTATTTCCTGTATACATTCGTCGGTTAATTTACGKGTACTGGCTAGCAAGGTTGATGCATTTTCGGCATTGCCCGATAATTTGGCGATGCGATGCAAGTTTAATTTGATGGCCGATAACACCTGTCCAACGCTATCGTGTAAATCAACAGATAAGCGTTTACGCTCGCTTTCCTGCGTTTCAAAAACAGCCTGCAGGAAGCTGTTTTGTGCTTCGGCTTGCATTTTACGTTTTTCTTCCTGGTATTTTAGCATTTTGCGCTGGTAAAGAATTACAAACAAAAACAAAAATACCAGCAGTAAAACTACCACTAGTGTACCAATAATAAGTACTTCGGTTATATCGTTTTCTGTGGTTTGCAAAATAAGGCAATTGCGAATAAAAGGTTAGCTATTATATTAATTATGGAGTGAATGGTCCAGAAATTTGAAGATAAAGATCCTAAAGACCTCATGAGCATAAATAGAAAAATATTGATGCTGCAATAAGATAAAACGCCGGCACTTATCCAAAACATGGGTTGCTTTTCCAGGCGAACAATCTCGGCCTGATCAAGTAATTGCCAAAAATAGAGTAAGGATAATAAGATTAAGGTTACGCTTAAAATGGTATTTCCGATAGAAGGAAATTTTAATAATCCTTCTATAAAAAATGCATTGATAAAAATTAGCACCCCGGTTATTACAGAAAGCGCTAGTGAAAAGCGCTGACAAGCTTGATAAGTTTTGCAAAAGGAGCTGCGGTGACATCGTTAATTCTTTAACTTTATTTGGTTAGTGCATTTTCAGGACAACCCGCACCTCCTGGGCATGGCGACGCTTGTTCGGCTATAGTGCGAGCTGCTGCTTTAAAAGACATGGCCATCATTGGTTTTTCTGGATCTGATGGAGTTATAGTTGGCACTTGCTCAGGTATTTGATCTATACCATCTTTATCGCTACCTACCAAAATCAGGTGCTTTACACCATATGCACCAACAATCCAACGTAAAAAATTGCTTATCGCAACAAAAATACGCTGAATCCAGTTTAGCCTCACTTCATTGGCATAGTAGATGCGGATACCTAAGCATTCGGGCTGTTCAAGGATCTGTTGTAAAATCTGATTCCCAAAAAAATGTGAAATCGTTTCATTTGGGTTCATGATACGATAATTCTTTGTCCAGGCGGCAGCAATCTTTATATCGATAGGATCGCCTTCGGTACCATCAATCGGGTGTTGTCTGTTTTGAGTTTCCATTTTATAAGATTCGTTTAGTATGGTTTACTAAAATTAAATATTATTAACTGTATTTCAAGTGTTTAGTAACGATTAAGGCCCTTTTTTTAATAATTGCGTAAAAGCCACATGGCGTATGCGTATTAACACGCATGCAAAAATCCGTGCAAGCTACCTTGTCCATTGCTGGTATTCATCAGAACTTTAGTCTATCAAAAAAACAAATCTAAAGGCGCTCTTAGGATCATTTAATTGCCAAATAGATTTTGACTAAAAAAATAAAAAAATGGAAAATAAACATGAATCCTCAGAAATTYCCTGCTGTCCGGAATTGTTAAAAGACAGCAATTGTGATGTATTGGTTTTTACACGCACATTAAATTATCCATTGTCTATAAAAGGGCAGGAGAGGCAAACGGCCTTAGTAGCCCAATTATTAATCAGCTTTAAATTAAGCCGATGCACTATAGGTAATGTGCTGGGTGATCCGGTTTATACAACCACCTTGTTGCCTGGCGAAAAAGTGCGCCTGGTTACAACCGATAGAAGAAGCAAATTTACTTACGATGCCAGCACTCAGTTAAGTTATCGTTCTGAACAGATATCCGAAGAACAATACTTTATGAAAGCATCGCAAAGCTATTTTTCTGATATGGAAAACAATCAATCGGGAAATCAAAACAGCGAAAATAAAGACCATTGGGATTTTAGTGGTGGCTCTAGCAGTAGCATAGATATTAATCCGTTTAGCCCTGGAGTAGATTCTAATAGCAACTCTACCAAAAACCACAACAGTTCGTCAACGCTCGATTATTTAAACAGTCAGAGCAGCAATATGCGAGCTTCGGCAACTCAGGCTGTAAGTGCTACGCAGAAAGCGCACTCTATTTCGATTGGCGAGGTAGCCACTAAAGTGCATGCCGAAGGTCAATCAGAAGATCATTTCGAATCTTCTTCCAGGGAGTTTTCGAATCCTAACGGTTGCCATGCCATCTCGTACTTTTTCTATCGGATGAATAAAAAACAAGTGGTAAAATTTGAATTGGTAAGCATAGAGAAACTGATTAGTGTTTCTGGAATTACAAATTTCGCTTTTGTAAACCCGATCATAACACCTGCTATGCGCGAAGAGGCTTTAAAAGAACTAAACAAAGAGCTAATTGCGGCAGGTATTTTAGATGATAAAGGTGAAGTATCAGCCGCTTACCGCAAGAAATTTGAGTTTTCAATGGAATTCTCATTGCCTACGGCCGGCGTTATTGTAAAGGGCTGTTTGGACGAATGTAATATCTGCGAGCCTGCTGCAAGAGAACGCATCCATTTACAAAATGAACTTTTAAGAAGACAAATAGAACTACTTGAAAAATCACAAGAATATCGTTGTTGCCCTAATGATTGTGATACAGAGAAAGATATTTAAGACGTGCTCTCCAAACTACACTCAGCATGCTAAATAGGGTAACGGCTGTAAGTCTGGGTGTATCTATAATCAAATAGCGGAGTAAGCCGAAAATCCGATAAAAGAGTAGGCTATTAAAATAATCAAAACTATGTATATTTCCATGCAAGGCAATTGGACCGTACGTGTTACGGCCAAAAATGCAACCTTTAAACAGCAGTTTGTAGTACAAGGTGCTACAAGTGGAAACGGCACTTATCAGGGTACAGTCGGCGCAGCCGATGTAGTAGTAACCGGTGCCATGTGGACGCTTAACATCCAACATAATCCGGGTACTGGTTTTCAGAATTCTGATGCCCGAATTAAATTTCCAACCAAAGTGGGCGGGAATTACCAGTTTCAAATTCAGTCTAATGACGGCGGAGGTGATCAGGATTTTGATGATCTGGTGCTTACATGTTTTACCCCAGCCGGTTATCAGGATTATTTAGCCTATGGCCATGTGAGTACCTACAGCGGCCTTTGTCTTTATAATCCATGTTATCGCAGTCACTTTGTTATCGATAATATTTTTGCTTTCGAAAAAGCGTTAAAAAATCCTGGAATACGCGAAGTGTTAGAGAAATATTATCCTGAACGTATTCCATCGGTTATTGTAAATCCAAATCCACCAGATCCGGGTCCGTTTAAACCCCTTATGATTAATTTAACGGACGACAGACAAACCCCGAGTCGTGTAGCTGATTTATTTAGCATCGAAAACCAGGAAAGGGCGATTGATACAAGGGCCGCCAGTTTAAAAGGCACTGAAAATATTTCATTAGAAAGCACCCTGAAATATACCAAGACCATACAATTAGATACCAATGTAAGTAATACGCTAAGTTCGGCCCGACGTGACATTGTTGGTGTTTTTGATAATGCCCGTTTTGGATGTAGCGTTGTTGATGGTAAAAATATCAGCTTAAATTTTGAAGAATACGACCGTACCGCTGCCGAAAAAGCAGGAAACCCCTACACTGGTAGCGGAGAGCGTAGAAATTTAGGCTTTGCCATTACCGATATGAATGGTAACTACATTTTTCATTATAAAC
>NZ_JBFTNT010000396.1:0-3242 GCF_056397585.1 Pedobacter sp. 05L430
GCCTGGAGCATCGTCGGTAACACATTTGCATCAACAAAAACAGAGATTACGGTTCCTATATCCTTGCGAAATTTTTGCAGTGGTTTTACCACTGTGGCAATCATATCTGTACAGGATCCTACTGATTCCGCAAATACAATTTCAGCGTGATTGGTTTCTTTTAGTATTTCAATCAAACTGTCTACTTTATCATAATTACAACAAAAACAACCATCGGTCACTTCCATTACTGGAATATTTGCATTACGGATGAATCTGGTATCTACCAACTGAACCCCTTGGTCGTTAGTAATTACACCAACGTTCACATTCTCTTTCATTAATTGAGCGCATGCATTTCGAATAGCCGTTGTTTTACCGCTACCCAGGAAACCGCCGATCAGATATAATTTCATCGTTTCTATTTTAATTTATATACTTTACAACTACGACAATCGTGTTTCTTTACCTGCTATCAGTACTTTTTTAACTGGTATTTTACCGTAAGCAATGTTAAGTGATGCTTTATTATCTTTAAAACTTACTGTACCGAAACCTGAATTTGTCGATAGGAAGCTGGTAAAATCTCCTACTTTGGAATCTACATGTAAGGTCTTGTCTACGGCATCATAGCGTACTCCGGTAAGCCCTTGTATCATTCCGTAGCTAGACATTGCCCTGGCATACCAGTGCCCACATTCATATTCATTAAAAGGATTACGCACTCGGCCATCATATCGGTCGCGACAAGCCTTTACAATATCCAGACCTTCATTCACTTGCCCCATAAGCATCAGATGGGATGCTACCTGATACTCAATTCCTGTCCACACTTCATTGCTGTAAACAAAGGGCAGAGACAACATCCCTCCTTTCGGCCATGAACATAACAAAAGGCCGCCTTCATGCCCTGCAGCATATGATGGACGCTGAGGGTTTACGTGGTCACTTAAATCTGCCTTCAGATTGTATTTGTGAACAGATAATAAATGACTTTTGGTCTTTTCAACATCCAACGGTTCTTCAAGTCCGCACATTCTGGAAATCCATCCGCCAAGAATACCATCAGATAAGCAACCTGTTCCATACTGATATTTTGGTCCCTCTTTCTTTAATATTTCTAATGCTTCAGCAGTATATTGAGTAGCAAAAGATTTTTCATTTACTGGATTTGGCGCGTTTAACCCTGTCCACTGAATTTTCTGATTAAAATATTCTCCATTATATAACTCACTTTCCATGAACTTTTTGCCGGCAGTGTAGAGTGTCTTATATTTTGATATATCTTTTTTAAGAAACTGTCCCATCTTAATAATTGCATTAAGGGCTCCCAGGTAAAAACTCGTACACATCCCGTCAGGTCCCCAGAACTCAATATCATAGGTATTATGATGCGGCTCTTCGACAATTCCCTTGCTTCTTGGATCCCAGGTGTTAATTGCATAATCCATGCTCGTTTTTACCATTGGATATATTTTTTTTAACCATATGGCATCACCACTAATTCTCCATTCTCTGTATACTTTCATGATGCCCCCAAGCTGGCCATCTGCAGCAGCATGAAAATCATGTTTAGCCGGACTAATAGGCATATTTGCCCTAAATTGCTGATGCCCTTCAAAATTTTGATTTTCACAGAACTCTGTAGTTCTCAAACTCCTTTCCAGGGATGGAAAAAGATGAGGAATTGCCTGTGCGTAATTCCATACGTGTGTACAACTACCATGACAGCACCCACCATCATCTCCGCACCCTTCCCAGCTCCACAAACGACCATCATATTGTCTCAATACTGTTGGCGATTTAAGGATAGTCAGGTTTGCCGCAACGGCTTCAACAACTGCCGGAGGTAAAGTACTCGAGTAAAAAGCATCACGGAATATTGCTGACTTCTTTTGCAGTTCCTCATAATTATCTTTCCAATAAGCTGCAGCCTCTTCTATGCCTTTAAATTTACTGCTATACCAGGGTTTGTAATTTCGATCATTGTAAGTTGACTTCTCTTCCAAACCAATTGCATAGGGGGTTACACAACAATCCGCCGATTCAGCCTTTTTTGGATCAACGACCACATCTCCAATATGAAGATCTGAATCCGGAACATACCAGGCCATCATAAGCCTGATGGTTTTTTGTTCTCCTGCGTTTAATTTAAACGGAACAAATAACGAAGCACCAGGTGCATCTGAATCAGGCTCCTGAGCCTTAACTTTTCCCTCTTTAATTGTATTCCAAACCATGGTTAAAGGGTCAAACCATCCACCTCTGAACCAACAATAATCCACAGTTGCAGGTTCATGGGTGAAAATAGCAAAGTCTGTTTTTAAATGTGGTTTTTCAGTTGTTCCTTCCTGCGACAGAATGAATCCATTTGATAACTTTTTAATGGCTCCTTTTTGGCCGCCCTGTAACACAAAATTTCTTGCATTATAAGAAAAGACTGCTTCAATAGTTTCTGAAGTATTGTTTGTGAATTTATATTCTAATGCACCTGCTGGTAAGCTTGAGTTGTCTTCGTCAGTTGGAATAAATGGACTCCATCCCAAAATCTGTGTTGTTAACGGTATGTCCTTTTCTTCAAGATCAATAGTTGCAAATGGAAACCGATCTGTAAATACAGCACTGTTGAATCTTGGCAAACCGTAGTTACTCCCGCTAGCCCCATTACCCGTACCGCGCTGACCAAACATCTTCCACTCTTCAATTGGCCCTTCCAATACCCGTGCTACCGTTTGTTTGCCTTTTACAGCAATTGCGGCAAACATATTGGGCTCATGAAATATTTCAGGTCTGTTGCGAATAGACATATGAGATATGGCTCCGCTACCTTCTAAACAGAACATCCCAGAACCCAAACCACCAATCGGAAATGCTACTCTTCTGAGATTTTCGTTTTTATAGCTGGTATTATAAGCTCTTTTTATATTCTTTTCATCCTGTTTTAAAGACGCCTGTAAAGTTTCATTTACCTTATCAGGCGTATCGCTTCCGGCTTCGGCCATCATCACCGATGGCATCGCAGTGAGTCCGATACCGCCGATGGTTATTTTCTTTATAAATGAACGTCTGTTATCATTATTTTTCATCAGTACTATAATTAGTGATGGTTATAATTAAATAGTTGTTTCCAGATATTTTCCTAATCTTTCATATTTTTCGTACCTCAAGTCATACAAATGTGCCAGTCTGTCATCAGGATGGTAGGTTTTATCAAATCCTTTCCCTATTGCGTTCATTGCTTCATTCACATTAGAATAGATACC
>NZ_JBFTNT010000397.1:0-3210 GCF_056397585.1 Pedobacter sp. 05L430
GTTTAATGGCAAAGACCTAACCGGATGGCATGCAGATGTTCCTGARATGGATAAAGATTCAAACGCCCGGATGCCTTTTATCATTCGTAACGGTTTATTGGTAAGTTTGGGAACTCCAGGAGGTCACCTGATTACCGATGCTACTTATAAAAATTACCGTTTGGAAGTACAATATCGTTTTGCCGCCAAACCAGGCAATTGTGGTGTACTTGTACATGCTTCTACACCGAGGGCACTTTACGATATGTTCCCAAAATCAATAGAAGTACAAATGCAGCATACTATGGCCGGTGATTTTTGGTGTATCCAGGAAGACATTACTGTTCCTGATATGGAAACAAGACGTGGTCCCAAAGAAAACTGGGGCGTTAATGGCGATAAGCTTAGAAGAATAAAAAGATTGGTTCAGGATGTTGAGAAACCTGTAGGCGAATGGAATAAAATGGTTATCGAATGTTTGGGTGATCAGGTGAAAGTATGGGTTAACGACGTTTTTGTAAACCATGGAACCAATTGCACGGTAAGTAGCGGCAATATTGCATTGCAGGCAGAGGGCTCTGAAGTGGAGTTTAGAAAAGTGGTATTGGAACCGATTAAGAAATTAACGGTAAAATAGCCATTCTACTCTAAGACTGGAATCTTTTGCCCGCTTCGCTAAATGGGCAAAATTTCCTAGGCCTTTTCGCAGAAAGTCGATTTTAAGTAAAGCGAGTGAACTAAGTTATCGTTCTAAAATAGCCACCTCGTCATCTCGACAATAGGAGAGATCTCTCCTATTGTCGAGATGACGACTGTATTAAGGCTATAGCTTTAAATAGTATAACTAACCGATCAATGATTCAGCTTTAGTTAAAACAGCAGCTAAACCATCTTTATTTTTTCCACCAGCTGTAGCGTAGAAAGGCTGTCCGCCACCCCCGCCTTGTATATCTTTTGCTAGTTCCCTAACTATATTAGAAGCATTAAGGCCTTTATCTTTAACTAGATTCTCTGATAACATTACTGTAATTCCAGGTTTATCATCAATTAAGGTAGTAAACACAAGGAACAGATCATCAACCAGATCCTTAACTGAAAACGCTAAGTTTTTAACAGCTTCTGCATTTGGGAGATCAACGTGGGTTGCAATCAGATTAATGCCATTAATAGTTTTAAGGTGATGTACAATTTCATGCTTAAGATTTGCAGCTTGTTCACCAACAGCCTTATCAGCGTCCTTTTTAAGCTTTGCATTTTCTTCGATAAGTGCAGCAACAGCGGCTTTAAGGTCCTTATTTCCCTTTAATAACGATCTTAGCTCATTTAGCTCCTTGTTTTGTTCCAAAATAAAAGCTTCAGCCTTATCAGCTGTAATTGCTTCTATTCTTCTTACACCAGCAGCAACAGCACTTTCAGATGTGATTTTAAAATAACCGATCTGACCTGTTGCCTGTACGTGTGTACCACCGCAAAGCTCTTTAGAATAATRATCATCAAAGGTGATGATGCGTACTAAATCTCCATACTTTTCACCAAATAAAGCAGTTACGCCGCTCGAAATGGCCTGATCATATGGAACATATCTTTGCTCCTTTAAAGGAATGTTTTCTCTTACTTTCTGATTAACCAGATGTTCAATCTGCGCCAATTCCTCATCAGTAACTTTTGCAAAATGCGAAAAGTCGAACCGCAGGTAATCAGGGTTTACCAATGAACCTTTTTGATTTACGTGCGACCCTAATACTTTTTTCAATGCAGCATGCAACAAGTGTGTGGCGCTATGGTTATCCTGAGATAGTAAACGTTTATCTTCATCAATAACAGCCCAAAACTGACCATCAACATCTTCAGGTAAGGTATCGGCATAATGTACAATTACGCCGTTTTCTTTCTTGGTATCAGTTATTTCAACAAAGAAAAGACGACTATGATCTTCTAAACGACCTGTATCACCAACCTGACCACCACTTTCAGCATAAAAAGGGGTTTTACTCAACACAATCTGATACTGGTCTTTGCCCTTTGCGCTAACCTTGCGGTACTTTACAATCTCCGTTTCAGCCTCAGAATCGTCATATCCCACAAATTCAACCTCAAGATCAGGATTTACCACAACCCAGTCTCCGGTATCAACCGCAGTAGCTGCACGAGAACGCTCTTTTTGTTTTAAAAGCGCCTTGTTATATTCTTCCATATCAACCGTCCAGCGTTGTTCTCTGGCCATCAATTCAGTTAAATCTATCGGAAATCCATAGGTATCATTCAGCTCAAAAGCAAACTCACCTGAAATCACCATCTGGTCTTTCAATATGCTGTGAACCCATGGATCATCAAATCTTTTTTCAAGCTCAATAGCATTCTCTGCCATTAATACTTCGCCTTGCTTTTTAGTGTAATTATCAAAGCGTTGGATACCTGTAGCTAAAGTTCTTAAGAAAGAAATTTCCTCTTCTAAAACTACCTTTTGCACAAAATCCTGCTGCATTGAAAGCTCATCAAATACCCCTTTAAATTGCTCGGCCAATACAGGCACCAGTTGATTTAAAAACGGGTCTTTAAGGTTAAGGAAAGTATAAGCATACCTAACCGCGCGACGCAAAATACGACGGATCACATAGCCTGCTTTATTATTAGAAGGCAACTGTCCATCGGCAATTACAAACGAAATGGCACGGATATGATCAGCCATCACGCGCATAGCGATATCCGTTTTTTCATCTACACCATAATCAACCCCCGCATGTTTAGCGATGAATTGAATTAAGGGTTGAAAAACATCGGTATCATAGTTTGAAGATTTCTCCTGCAATACGYGAACTAAACGCTCAAAACCCATTCCAGTATCTACATGCTGGGCAGGAAGCGGTTGCAATGAACCATCTTTTAAACGGTTAAACTGCATAAATACATTGTTCCATATCTCAATAACCTGAGGATGGTCGGCATTTACCAGCGATTTACCTTCAACGGCTTTACGCTCCTCATCCGATCTGCAATCAACATGGATTTCAGAGCATGGACCACATGGTCCCGTATCGCCCATTTCCCAAAAATTATCTTTTTTATTACCTAAAATAATGCGGTCTTCAGGAACATATTGCTTCCAAAGCTCGTAAGCCTCGGTATCCCTTGGCAAACCTTCTTTTTCGTCTCCTTCAAAAATGGAAACATATAATTTATCTTTTGGAATTTTATAAACCTCGGTCAATAGTTCCCAGCTCCAGGCAATGG
>NZ_JBFTNT010000398.1:0-3199 GCF_056397585.1 Pedobacter sp. 05L430
ATACGAGAAGGGAGAATATGATAAGGCCTTTTATGCTGCAATTAGTGATCTTAAAAAGAATCCATCCAATTCTGATGCTTTAAAAATTCTTCCCGATGCATACAAAGAAGCTTCGACCAGATATGAACAGGATATTTTGGCAGCGAAAGGAGGAAAGGGTAGAAAATCAGAACAGTTTGCAAACATCTATAACGGTTATTTCTCTCTGCAAAAAATGTACGATGGTTTTAAGAATGCAGGCGTAAAGATAAGCACTTTCAGTCCCAGAAATTATGAGAGCGAATTAAATCAGGCAGCGTTGAGTGCTGCTGAAGCACATTATAATAGAGGAATTGCGCTGTTGGATAGGCAAGATAGGGTAAGCACCCGTAACGCTTATAATAACTTAAAGCTAGCTGATGAATATGTTCCCGGTTTTAAAGATGTGATAGAAAAGAAACAAGAGGCTCATGAAGCAGCTATTACAAATGTGTTGGTTACTAAATTTGATCAGCGCTTTGGATATTATTCAATAGATGGGAGCTTCTTTGAAAGAGATATTCTATGGAACTTAAACTCAATTGGTAACTCTAATTATTATGAATTTTATACCGGAAATGACGGGCAAAATAGAAGAATTGATCAGAATTTAGAACTATCGATGTATGACATCTGGTTCAGCAACCTGGCTACCAATAATTATTCATATAGAGTGTCTAAAAAGATTCCTGCTAAGAGTGATAAAATGTCGGGAAGTGCCAGCACTATTACCGTTACAGCAACTATAAGTGCTGTGAGAAGAATCATAAATTCACGAGCCATAATGGACTACAGGATCACAGATGCTGTATCCCGAAAGTTGATCGCATCAGACAGAATTCCTGCACAATATACCTGGGAAAGCCTTACTGGTAAATATACTGGCGATTCAAGGGCTTTAAGTGCAAAAGATTGGGATATAGTTAGGGGTAATTTTAACAACAGACCTGACTATAATGAATTGTACAGAGAACTTACACGTCAGATCATGACTCAGTTTAATTTTAGGATGCGGGATATTTATCGTTAATGTTCAAATTAAATGGGGGTGTCTAAAAAGAGATGACGACTTTATCTTTTTAGACACCCCTTCTTTGGTGTGATTAAAGCGGTGTCAGGTATTGCGTATAGGAATATCCTGCAGCCCCATTATCAGTTTTAATCTCCCACCATTGGTCATTTGCTTTGCTAACCAGTGTAACCACCTCATGCCTGGCAGCCTTGCCTACAATATCAGCATCGGTACTAGGACCGCTACGAATATTTAAGTTAGAGCTGTTGGTTGTTACTTTTAGTTTTGAACCTTCTGTAACGCCAGCTATGCTATTGATATTCATCACTAAATCGCCAGAAGAGTAATTGGGATCGAGACGTTCATAAGTATCCCACAGTTGTTGCTTTATTGAACCACTGGCATCGCCATCAATATATAGCACACCTTCCTGCTCACGTACATTTAGGTTGTTAACCCCCTGTGCAGTAGCAGTATCTATCAATTCTTTATATTTTTCTTGTAAAGCCATTTTATATATCTCCTTTAACTATTTAATAACCAGTTGTGAATTGTCTACTTTTTTAGGTTTCAACGCATTTAAAGCCATCATCAATTTCTGGAGATTTGCTTTTTGGATTTCACCCTTTAATGTGACTACGCCATCATTTACCGTTGCAGTTACTGTGGGGAAATCTTTAGTAGCATCCTTAACGGCATTGGTAAGCACATCAGTAGCGGCTACAGGTACGCTCGGAGTTTCGGGGACCACAGTCAGATTGTTTACAACAGATTTAACTCCGGCAACTCCTGCAACAGTTTTATCGACGTCTGCTTTAGTTGCATCATCAGGAACTTGGCCCGATATTGTTGCTACGCCTTTTTCAACAGTTACAGCGGCTTCGGCAATGTGTGGGTTTGAGAGCAGTGCAGTTTCCACTGCGGCTTTTACAGCATCATCTTTTGGGCCACTTTTGCAGCTTGTAAACGTGGTTCCCATGATAACCAGGGCAACCAAGAGCGCGGTTGTTTTCATTGTCAGATTTTTCATACGGTTTTATATTTTGGTTTTAAGTTTGGTTGATGTGTCTATTCGTCTTATATAAAGAAAGATAGCGCACCATACCTGGAAGGAAAACAATGATCAAAAGAAATTGTTTTATCAACTGAAATTAAATCAAGTGATGAGAAATATTGTATGCAGTTTTGCAGTATCTTGGTTAAATCAAACAATCATATTTATATGGATTTATGCTTAAAAAGGTTTTGGGAGAAGGGTAGCGGAAGGCAGTTAACTGAATGGTCGGGAGCCAAACTCAATCTTAATATCCCAAATAAGTTTGTGAAGCTGGCCACTAAATATGATGTTTTGGGCGATGAAGCAGCAAAAGAAATATTTGATGGAAGAAGTTTTGGCGAAGCCTATTTATACGTAAGGCAATTATCTAAAAATAAGGTTCTTGAAGATGATAACTTAACTGATCACTTGAAAAAAATGTTTTTAACTATGCAGGAGAAACCTGCCTGGGTAAACGATGACTTGATAAAAATGGGCTGCAATTTATGTATGCGCAGTGGAACTAACGCACTCATTTCTTTGAGAGATTATAGCCTTATGAGTGGTTATGATTATGCTTACTTAAACAAGGCCCTTATTTATACAGGTGCGCTAAAAAAGGGGCCTGCTAAAAGAATAACCGATACATTGGATTTTTGGGTACATGTTACACGTGATAAAGCTTTAGAAATTAATGGACTTGGCTATCAGTATATTGTCAGAACCAGGATGATACATTCTTTTTCAAGATTAATGATTAAAGAAAAACACACAGATTGGGATAAAGAAAAATGGGGTGAACCAATTAATTTAGGCGATATGATTGCCACTAATATAGGATTTAGCCTTTTCTATCTTCATGGGCTTCATAAATTGGGTATGCAGATTTCGGAAAATGAAGAGCTTGGTGTTTTTCATCTTTGGAAATATGTTGGCCATTTATTAGGGATCCCGGAAAACCATCTGCCAAATAATAAAAAGGAAGCTACAGAAATGTTCTATTTATGGACGGATACACAAGTTTCTGCCGATGAAGATTACGTAATGCTGGCCAATGCTTTGGAAAATGAATCTATTGCGTCCAATATTTTTAAGAAAGCTTATCAAAAGAATTTCATTAAGTATCTTCATAC
>NZ_JBFTNT010000399.1:0-3193 GCF_056397585.1 Pedobacter sp. 05L430
GAACTTGGGCTTTATGTTGAGTACCTTAAAAAAGAGATGGAAAATTTCTTTTCCGATTTGAATTTRCAGCTCGATGATTACAGTGCGCAATTACAGGCATCAAATGCTAAGCGGACTAAATACTTTGCTAAATTTTGTAATCAATTAATGGAGGGAGTCGGCTACTACCATAAAATGTTAGGTATGTCCGATTTAAAATGCAAGCTTTGGGATGGTGATCAAGTTAAGAAACTTGATGATATCATTAATAAACTGGTGCTGCTAAAGATATAGGTAACAAAGTTACTTACAATATACCAAGCCCCTCGCTTATTTCATAAAGCGTGCTTAAACTAAAACAATAGGTTCCGCTTAACCACTTATTAATTACTGATTTATCTTTCCCCATTATCATTGCAAATTCTTCCACAGACATCTGGCGTAAGCTCAACACATTCTTAATGGCTTTGGCTAGCTTGATAGAACGGACCTGTTCTTTGTATTCTTCCAGGTCTATGCTTACTCTTAAGAAGCGAGACTTTGTATGTCTGCGGTGGTTTCTCATAGTTGTATTTTATACTTAAGCGTATCTCAGTTATGGTACCAAATAAAAAAACAACTATAAAACAGCCTTTTTTTCTATTTAAAAGGCGGAAGCTTAGTTTCTGCCAATTGCTTTTGTGAAGAGTTATGAGGCAAATGAACAACTATTTGCGAAAAAAATTACCATATGCAAACGGACAGTTATGCAGCTGGACTGCTGCCAGTTAAGATAAAATACAACTCAACTTCATTGCCTACAATACGCTGTTGCAATTGACTCCCATTTGCCTTCATGTACTCCCGGCATAGTTGCAACCCAAGACCAGTTCCAGATTCATTAGCGGTGCCAATTGTATGCATCTGGCGTTTATCATCTTCCCCGCTCTCTATGGCATTTTTTGCAGCAATTGGATTTAAAACCACATTATGAACTGCAACTCTCAATCCCTTAGCTTGCCGTACAAGGTTTATAGATATCTTATTGTCCTCAGGTGAAAATTTAACAGCATTATCAATTAAATTTCTTAAAACAAGTCTCACTTGATTCTCATCGGCATATACGGTACTTTCATCATTTGCATTAAGCTCTAAAGTAATATTCTTCGACAGTGCAATTGGTTCATATACCAACATTAAAACCTCAGAAAGCTTTTTGAGATCAAATTCTGTAAATTGCACACTTACCTGCTTCATTTGATCTTTTGCCCAAAATAATAGATTATCAAGTGTAAGCCTCATCTGGTCTATATTTTTTCGGTTTGCGTTAAGCAACATTTTCAGTTCCTCAAAATTCAACATTCCCATATCCTTCAGTGAAAATATGCTTATCAAGCTATTAAATGGAGTTCTTAAATCGTGAGCAATAATTGAAAACAACTTATCCTTCACCCTATTCGATGATTCAAGCTCAACTATAGTTTCACTTAATTTTATGGTCCGTTCTTCAACTACATATTCAAGCCTTTGATTCTGGGTTTGTACAAGCTTCATAAGACTTTCTCTCGCCTCGCGTTCGTTGTTAATCAATATGCTGTAGCGGTCTCCTAACGCGAATGCCAGCAATAGCATTTCGATGGTTGTAGCAATTGGAAAAATCTGAAAAGTATAATCCCTTAATTCCAGTACACCGAATAGGTTTAAGTTCACAAGAATCACACCTGTTACCCTAAAAAGCCATGCAATAATATAAAACTTAGCAGGCCTGTGTCCTTTTCTCAATGACATTATTCCTGCTATCGCTAAGCCTACTGAAATGAAAAGCGCAGTATATTGTATCATAGAGGCCGCTACGCTTTTATACCCCAATAAGCTTACAGTCATCAAGGCAAATCCAAAACCCATCATGATATAATAAACTGGTTTTATACGAGGAATTAATACTTGCAGATTCAGGAATTTCCATGAAAACAAGATGCCCGACATTGATGACAATGCCAAAAAGAAATGGGGATATTTATATATTGTTGTTCTGAAATCGTAACCGAACAAATAACCATAGCCTCTTAAATACAATACTAAATAAACAAAGCCAGCAAGAAGGTACAGCCCATAAAAGAGGTACATTTTTTCGTGCAAACTGATGTATAAGAAAATATTAAACAGAAATAATGTTATCAGTACCCCAATGTAAATTGATTCGATGTGTTCTTTAAAAGAAGAACCTGCGATGTAAGCCTCATGTGTTGCAAGTTTAATAGGCACCAGCATAAAATTATTTGTTTTAACCCGAAGATAGACTTCGTTTAAATCTTCAGCACCGGCTGTTTCGGGTAAAGAAAATATATAATTATTATTCGCAATAACACCTTTAGTTTCCTTACTAAGGCTACCAGAATTTATTACCTGCAGGTTACCATTACTGCCAATGATATAACAATCGACAAACTCAAGATTTGGCACATCAACTACAAGAAAGCTCCCTGAACCGGTATTGTTTTGATAAACTATCTTTATCCAAAAGGCGGATTTACTGTTACCAAAATTAAGTATACTTTCTTTGGATGATTTAAATTTACCTGCCCGATACAGGTCTTTAACATCTTTAAAGTTAAGTTTGCCTGTTGCATCTTCAAGATAGACTAATTTCTTACCAATATTAGTATAATCCTGTTGGTCAAGTTTAATTACATATTCTGTCGCATTCGAAGATAATGAAAGGGATAATAACAGGATTACAGTAAAAAATCGCATGAAGGGTTGGTTATTAGCCGCTAAATTATTTCAACATTCAGATGTAAAGAGRAATTCAAGAAAAAAGAAACAGTTAACAACTGTTAATTTTGCGACTTAAGTCCAGATATGCCGGTTACTGGCTCTTCTTCTTTATTTTTCCCCTTTTTTCCCTTCTTTTTCTTATTGTCTCCGTTTAAACGCTCCTCTTGTAACTTATCAAATTCAGCTATCTGATTCCCTTTTAAAATATTTTTAATATTATCATTTGTTTCATTTTGAAACTTATAAAATCTGGTTACATCTTCTTCCTTAGATGAGCCCGCCTGTTGCTTTTTCACAAGTTCCAGTTGCTGGCGATACATGTCAAATACGTAATTATATATCACACTTTTCTGAGTTGGACTCAGTTCTAACCTTTCATTCAGCTCATCTATATTTTTAACAGTCAATTCTTGAGCAGTTGGAATCTTTTTTTGTGCGTTTGCGAATGTATTAACAC
>NZ_JBFTNT010000400.1:0-3186 GCF_056397585.1 Pedobacter sp. 05L430
CGCCAATGGATGGCTATCAGAATATTATTGATCTGGCTTATGGAGGCCAGAATGGGGTATTACCAATTGGCAATACCTGGGATGGTGAAAATGGAGCCAGGTCTTATTATATAGCGATACGTCATTGTAATATTTTTCTGGAAAACATTGTTAAGGTTCCTGATATACAGACTTCTGAAAGGAACAAATGGATTGCAGAAGTGAAGTTTCTGAAAGCCTATTATCATTTCAGTTTATTAAAGATGTACGGACCTATTCCGGTAATCCGTAAAAACCTGCCAATATCTGCCTCCGTAGAAGAGGTAAGGGTAAAACGTGAACCTGTGGATTCTGTTGTGAACTATGTTGTACAAACTTTGGATGAAGCGATTCCAGATCTGCCTCTTGAGATTTCTAATCAGGCGAAGGAGCTTGGAAGGGTTACAAAACCTATTGCCTTAGCTATAAAAGCCCAAACACTGGTATTGGCCGCGAGCCCACTATTTAATGGAAATTCTGACTACGCAAATTTCAAAAACAAAGATGGACAAGCCTTGCTAAATCCTACAGTTGACAATATAAAATGGAAAAAAGCCGCCGATGCGTGTAAAGCTGCAATTGATGCCTGTCATGAGGCTTCGAATGCAATTCATTATTTTGAGAAGCCCTTTAACATGGGGGCAATAAGTGATGCCACAACCTATTGCATGAACGTAAGGTCTACAATAACAGAAGAGTGGAACAATGAAACAATCTGGGGGTTTTCCAATTCTAAGGGGAGCACAGGAAATCTTCAAAATATGTGCACTCCACGAAATGATGTGCAGCAGACTTCAGGTGCGCTTCTTGCAGCATCTATAAATGCAGCTGAAATGTTCTATACACGAAATGGAGTGCCTATCGATGAAGATAAGAACTGGGATTATGCAGGTAGGTTTACCAAATTGAAAACAATTCCTCAATCTGAAAGCAGTTTGCTGAATCCGAATTATATTACTGCAAGTTTTAATATGGATAGGGAATATCGTTTTTATGCCGACCTGGCTTTTGACAGATCTTCGTTATTTGGTTTTGGGCGCACCGATGAAACCAATTTATTGTACATCAATACCATTTGGGGACAAAGTAATTCTACCGGTACTAATAGCCGATTTTCTTGTACGGGTTATTGGCCAAAAAAATTGATTAACTATAAGAATAGCGGTAGCAGTGGTAATTACAACATTGTTTCTTATGTGTGGCCTGCCATCCGCTTAGCTAGTTTATATCTTTTATATGCAGAGGCACTTAATGAGGCAGAAGGTCCTTCAGTTGAGGCTTATAAGTATATAGATTTGGTGCGCTTAAGAGCAGGCTTAAAAGGTGTCATTGAATCCTGGGCAACTTATGCGAAAAATCCTTCAAAACCAAGTACAAAAGAAGGCTTCAGGTCAATTGTTCATCAGGAAACGATGATAGAATTGATGTTTGAAGGCGAGAACTATTGGAATGTAAGAAGATGGAAAAATTTGGATATTATGAATAGACCTATAAAAGGTTGGGACGTATTTCAAACTACTACAGAGAATTTTTATAGGCTTAAGACCATTTTCACTCCTAATTATAGCTATAGAGACTTTCTATTTCCTATAAAGGAATACGACTTGTCAGTAAATCCTAACCTTGTTCAAAACCCTAAATGGTAAAATATAATTTCAAATGATTATGAAAAAGATTAATATTTTTTTAATGGTCTTATTTCTTGCAGGATTTATTTTTTCCTGCAAGAATGAAGTGTTAGATCATGCTCCCTTGTTTGGCGACAAAACAAAACCTTCGCCTGTAACCAATATAAAAGTAACTAATGTTGAAGGAGGGGCTATTATCACTTATGATGTTCATGCCGATCCCTCTATACTGTATGTACAAGCAGATTATTCGGTAAACGATAAAGTTAGCAGACAGGCAAAATCTTCGTATTATTCTGATACCATCACGGTAAGTGGTTTTGCTAAAGCCGGTGCTTATAAGGTAGTATTACATGCCATAAGCAGGAGTGAAATAAAATCAGATCCTGTTGAGGTTACCGTTAATCCACTTACGCCAAACTACCTTACTGTAGGTGCCTCATTAAAACTATTTGCAGATTTCGGAGGTGTAAATGTGAGCTATTTAAATCCTAGTGAGAGTGAGTTGGGCGTCGTCGTTATTGTGGACTCCCTTGACGGTTTTGAGTATCTGGATACAAAATACATGAAAGAGCCTGAAGGTAATTTTTCGGTGAGGGGGCTTCCAACAAAAGAGAGAACTTTTGGTGCCTATGTGAGAGATAGATGGGGGAATGTGTCGGATACAGTATACTCAAAATTATCTCCTTTGAGGGAAGTTGAATTAGACAGATCAAAAATATCCGGGTTATACTTACCTGGAGATATGACTGGATGTTGCGGCTCGTCTTTGAGTGTTCCGTTATCTAATAATGGAGCTTCTGATTGGGCCCTTTATGGAATTACCCTCCCTGATACAAAAGTCCCGTCACGTATAACATATGATTTAGGTAGAACTGTTAAAATGAGCAGGTTTAGGTTGTGGTTTAGGGTAAATGGTATTGCAGAATTTGCGAATGGTACTCCAAAAACCTTTAAATTATATGGTAGTAACAATCCGAATCCGGATGGAAGCTTAGATGCTACCTGGATGCAATTGGGAGGTCTTTATGAATTGAAAAAACCCTCAGGATTACCATATGGCAAAAGAAATGCTGAAGATGATGCTGCCAAGCAGGAGGGATTTGAATTTACCTTGCCATTGCCAGCGCAGCCTATCAGATATTGGAGATTTGTAATGGTATCAAATTATTCACAGAGTCTTGGAATGGAGATTTCATGCTTAAAGTTCTGGGGTGATCCTCAATAATCTTAAATAACCGTTTCAACAAAAATATGATTATGAAAAATAAAATATATTTTCTTATAGTGTGCATCGGGATAATTACCTCTTGCACCAAAATGGATAATACCTACAAACCATACCTGGCAGAGGGAGAAAAATATTACCCCGGAAAGCCGAGTGGGATAGAACTCCATTCCGGAAGAAACAGAATTGAAGTACAATTTCAACAAAGCCTGGATCCAAATATTGCTAAGTATGTAATTTACTGGAACGATAGAGCTGATTCTGTAATTACATTGCCTACAGCTGAATTGGGTATTCTTAAAACCATTATCC
>NZ_JBFTNT010000401.1:0-3171 GCF_056397585.1 Pedobacter sp. 05L430
ACCGTAGTTGGTGTAACCATTAAGAAAAAGGACCTTACCGGATCTGTTGCAGGAATAACAGATAAAACCATTAGTGAGTTACCGGTAACTAATGTTAACCAGGCCATGCAAGGGCGTATTGCCGGTGTGCTGGTACAAAGTAATGACCCGAGACCAGGTGGTGGTGTGTCTATAAAAGTAAGGGGAAATAACTCCATTAAATTTGGTGCCGATCCTATTTACGTAGTTGATGGTTTGGTAATAGAACAAGCTTTCAATACCATAAACCCTGATGACATCGCTAGTATTGATGTATTAAAAGATGCATCGGCGACTGCTTTATATGGATCAAGGGGTGCAAATGGGGTGATATTGATTACCACCAAAAAAGGTAAGAGTGGAGAAGGAAAGATTGAATATAGTGCGTGGGTGGGCGTACAATCGTTCACAAGAAACTTATCTTATCTGAATGCGCAACAAATAGTCGACCTGAGACTGGATGCCTACGCTAACAAATATATGGATGCTAATCCTACTGCAGACAGGCAGGCATATATCAATACGCTGCTCGGCCCTAACTCTATTGCATTTGGGGCAGATGAGCTGGCTGTATATAATCGTGGTGAATCATACAACTGGCTTGATCAGATCACCAAAAAAGGAATACAGCAAAACCATACCGCCACGTTTTCGAAGGGAGGCGAAGATGGCTCCATGTATGTGAGTTTTAACTACACAGACCAGGGTGGTTTATTGAAAACTTCAAATTATAAACGATATGGTGGCCAGACCAATCTCGATCAGAAAATTAAGCCGTGGTTTAAAATTGGAACCAATACCGGTTTTTCTAGAACAGAAGAATCATACATAGATGGCGGCGTATTTGGAATAGCTGCTAACGCGAATCCACTATTGCCTATCGATGATAAAATAACCTATTTAAGCTGGAAAGGAATTCAGAGTACAGATCTTTATAACCCAATCAGAAGTTTAACTATCGATGGTAAAGGAAAACAAAACCGTTTGCTCACTTCAAATTATGCAGTAGCAACACCAATACCTGGCTTAAATATTCGTACAGGGATATCATTCGATGTGAGGTCACAAGATTACTTTAACTATATCCCAAAAGACTTAGGACAGTCGCTGCGAAACTCTTATAACGGAAGGGCAACACAAAAGAAAGAAAGCTGGATGAACTGGCAATGGGATAATTCTGTATCTTACGATAAGTCATACGGAAAACATAATTTCTCTGGTTTAGTAAGTTTTGGTTTAACTCAGAACAACTACAATTACAATCAGATTGATGCTTCAGGCTTCGCGACAGATGATTTCTCTTATAAATACCTTGGCGGTGCCTACCTAAAAGAGCAATTTCAGCTGGGCTCTGATTTTGTAACCAACTCACTGATCAGCTATGTGGCAAGATTTAACTACAATTATGACAATAAGTATTTCGCAACCTTAACTGGAAGGTACGATGGCTCGTCTAGATTTGGTAACGGAAATAAATGGGGCCTGTTTCCCTCACTTGCCCTGGCGTGGGATATATCTAAAGAAAGTTTCTTTGAAGGCATAAATGTCGATGCACTAAAACTACGCGCAGGATACGGTATTGCAGGTAATCAAAACATCCCTAATTTCGCTTATCGTTCGTTGTACAGGCCTGTTTTCTCAGATAATTCCGTAACCTATGTTTCAGATGGTCGTTTAGGAAATCCAAACCTGGTATGGGAAAAGCAAAAGCAGCTGAATTTAGGGGTAGATGTAGCCTTATTGAACAGTAGATTGTCATTTAGTGCCGATTATTTTGTAATTCATAATGATGATCTGTTAATGGAAAGAACTTTATCTACCACTTCAGGTTTTAAAAACACAATCGATAACGTAGGCTCATTATTAAACAAAGGAGTAGAGTTTAACGTTAACGCCAAGATTATTGACCAGGAGGATTTCAAATGGGATTTTGGTGTAAATCTTTCTTCTTATAAAAATAAGATCACAAAGTTATATGGAAGTGTTGACGCGATATATAATTATGGAGGATTTACCGGAGTAGATATACAGAGGGAAGGAAACTTGTTTTTAAATCAGTCACTAAATTCTATCTATACCTATAAATTTGAAAAAATAGCCCAACAATCAGATCTTGAGCGCATTAAGGATATTGATTATGGGGGACGCGTAATTCATCCAGGTGATATTATTCCGGTTGACGTTAATGGAGATAATAAGATAGATGATGCTGATAGAATTGTTGTTGGGAAAAAGGATCCTAAATTCTACGGCGGTTTCTCTACAAATTTTGCCTACAAAAACCTTTCATTAAACGCAGTATTTAACTACAACTACGGAGGCAAAGCGATTAGCGGTTTGTACGAAGGTTTGTTGAATGGTTCAGGAGAATATGCTGGCATTACTGATGTACTTGATCGCTGGACGCCTGAAAATACGAATTCTAACATTCCAAGAGCTTACACAGGCAGCGGACGTTATGGTGTCGGAGAAACTGATTACGCGGTCCAAAATGCCTCTTTCTTAAGAATGGCGGCACTTTCGTTATCGTATAACTTCACCGAAGGATTTGTTAAGAAAGCAAAAATGAGTAATCTGAGAGTGTATGTAACCGGAAGGAACCTCTTTACAATTACAAAGTATAAAGGATACGATCCTGAGGGTGGTGATGGGTACCCAACATCTAAAATGTTTGTTGCGGGTATAAATGTTGGATTTTAATATTACTAAGATGAAAAAGAAATATAGTTTAATAGTATTGGCATTTATTGTATTGCTAACTAGTGGTTCCTGCAAAAAATTCATCACAGAGGACCCGCAAACCGCCTTAACTGAAGAAGAGGTTTTTAAAAGTCTGGACAATATCGAACCGCTGGTTTTAGGTTTATATACCAGTTGGCGCAACACCAAAAAAGACAGAGGTGGCTTTATCTTTACCATGGGTACTGATGAGGCACAACAAGGAGCTTATCAGGTTCGGACTGACGATCGTCAGGCTGGTATCGACAGATATAATGGTTTCCTTAGCGCTAGTAACACTGCACTTGCAGAGCAATGGAACAGCAGGTGGCCAGTTATATCTGCAGCGGCAAAAGTAGTCTACGCTTTGGGTTTAAATTCAGAGGAATCTGAACGCAAAAATATTATCCTTGGTGAGGCCAGCTTCATTAGAGC
>NZ_JBFTNT010000402.1:0-4683 GCF_056397585.1 Pedobacter sp. 05L430
ATTCACGATCTATTAAAGATGAAAGAGCAAATAGTTTGTTCATAAAAAGAATGATTGATCCAAAGGATGAAATAGAGGATTTTAATACTATTGAAAGAAAAAACATCGAAAACAATAGCCTATCCAATATAGAAATAAGAGGTCTAGCCCCCAGAAAACATAGACCATTACTGATGATCTATGTCTTGAATATTACGGACAAAGCGAAGACGGAAAACATGTGGTTTGAAAAACAACCCGTGGGATTTGCGATAAGCTGGCCGGCGTCCGAAACGGCCGTTCCAATAAATTATGTAATTAATTCGGTTTATGCAGAACTTGAATTGAGCGAGGATGATTAATTATCGGGAAATATGGAAATCAATCAATGAAGAATCAGCTGGTTACCCGGATAGGGGATTGATTGCCAGAAAGATTCCTTCAAGCGGTGCCTTTTCTGTTTTTCTGGCGACTGATTTTAGAAGAAAGATACGGCTACTATATGTCAAGCTGGAGAGAGATGTGTTGGTTAAAACAAATGATCTTCCGCGGTTCAGAGGTTTTGAAATTTCATGCGTTATCTCCTCAATTGGATCTTTTAAAAATTCAGAATTTCTGAAATTAACACAGTCAATTCCTGAAACTGAAGGTGTTTTTGAATTAGTGATTTCTGATTTGTGTGATCATATTACCAGAATTAAGGATAGACTACATCTTAATCCCTTGCTGATTAAAGTTTTAGCTGAGTGGAAATTATTTTTTGAACGTTCAGAAGATAAAATGTTAACCCTTGCCGAGCAGAAAGGACTTTTTGGCGAATTAACATTTCTAAAAAACTATCTTTTAAAAATTTATCCTCCTGACCAGGCTTTGATCTTCTGGACAGGTGGGAATCGGACAAACCATGATTTTCAAATTGATGAGAAGGCCGTTGAAATAAAAGCCACTTCGGGAAAAATGCCCTGGAAATTTACCGTTTCATCAGAAAAACAATTGGATAATACAGGATTAAAACACTTATATCTGGTGTTATTTATAATTAATGTTCATGACAATAGAACTTCTGATAACCTTTCAGCCTTTGTGAATGAGGTTTTCGATATGATCCGGAATGATTTATCTGCCCTATCACAATTCGAAATTAAGCTCGCCAAATACGGTTACTATATGTCACACTCAGAGAAGTATACGACTGGATTTTCATTAATCCAGGTAAATGCTTTTGAAGTCAGAAATGATTTTCCTCGTTTGATAAACACTAAAATTCCATTAGGGATAGGTGATATTAAGTACACAGTTATGGTATCGGCTTGCACAGAATTCGAAATTAAAACAGATATAATAAACCTAATATAAATTATGACCCTTTCAGATTTTGCCATTGATTTTCTTGAGTATGCGCTAATGGCCGTAGAGGATGAGAAAATTTCTCAGGAAGACGCAGTTACACAGGATATATTGGAATACACTATTGATTCAGGTGATGTTGTTGCTGCAGAATTATGTCATTACAAAGTTCGTGGAATTAAGATAAACGCCTGGAACTATGATGAAGAAAATGAAGTTGTTGATTTATTTGTAACAATTTTTAAATCAGAAGCAAAACTTCAAAGGGTCTCCGATAAGGATGTTGAAGATGCCTTTAAAAAAGCCGAGAATTTTTTCTGGGCAGCAAGAGAAGGTAAGCTTTTGGGAAAAGTGGAAGAGTCGGAAACCATAGTTTTTGATCTCGTTCAAATAATTGAGCAGACAAAAGAGACTGTAAAAAATGTCCGCATATTTGTCTTTACAAATGGACAGGCATCGACTGAGACCATTCCAAAAGCAGGGGAAGAGAGAAATATATATTTTGATTTTCAATTATGGGATATAGAAAGACTATATCAACAATACCTGATCAGAAGCGATAAACAGCCTATTGAAATTGATTTTATTTCCGACTACAATTATAAACTTAAATGTCTGTCCATGGATAGCGTGAGTGATAACGTAGACTGTTATCTTGCAATTTTGCCTGCCAATATCCTGGCAAAGATATATGGAAAATACCGTCAGGGAATTCTGGAAAAAAATGTAAGAAATTTTTTACAATTTAAGACTAAAGTTAATCGTGGGATTCGTAAAACTATTATTAGTTCTTCAGATATGTTTCTTTCTTACAATAATGGAATATCTACGACAGCTGAAAACGTATATATTCAGTATGAAGCCAACATTCCTTATATAACAAAAATTGAAAACTGGCAAATAGTTAATGGAGGACAAACAACAGCTTCTATTTTTGCTACCTCGTTAGAAAAGGGAATTGATTTGTCGAAAGTATTTGTGCAGCTGAAAATTTCCAAAATCAAAAATGTTAAAGAAATGGATATGATTGTTGGATATATTTCACAATACGCAAACAGTCAGACAGGAATCAAAGATTCAGACTTTGAAGTAAATTCAGAGTTTTTCGTAAATATCCAACAATTTTCAAGGTCAGAATGGATACCTTCTATAACAGGTGGAAGAGCGACATCAAAATGGTATTTTGAGCGGACAAGAGGTCAGTATCTTGAAGATAAGGCAAAACTCACAACTTCAGAGTCCAAAAAGTTTGATAAAGAATATCCGAAAAACCGAAAATTCACCACACCGGATATAGGTAAATATGAAATGAGTTGGCAACAGAAACCATATGATGTATCAAAAGGTGCTGAAAACAATTTTAAAATATTTATCGACGAGATAAAAAATGAAAAGCCGGTTATTGACAAGGATTATTATCACTACCTAATAGCGAAAGCTATTCTTTTCAAAGATATTGACGCTATTGTCGCAAGGGAGAAGCTTGGAGGTTATAAGGCTAATATGGTCTCTTATCTGATTGCCTGGATATCTTATAAAACCAATAAAAGACTGTCACTTGATTATATCTGGGAAAATCAAAGAATATCTGAGGGATTAACTCTTGCGTTGACCAGGATGATGCCAATTGTCTGGGATCATATAAATTCACCAATCAAAGCAGGAACAAACATTGGAGAATGGTGTAAAAAGCCCGAGTGTTGGGTTTCGTTAAAAGATAAGGTTGTTGATATTGAGGAATTGTCAGCCGAGGTAATTGAAACTAATGCACAAAATGTCGATGGAGATATCTCTGAACAATATGTTTCAGAATTCGATATTAGAGTATTAGAGGAAGTACCAGGTATGCCTATCCACGAATTTGCTGAGACGACGATTAATCGTTCAATTAAGATTTTATCAGCGCTGGAAGCATTCACCTCATCAATGGCTTGCGTAAATTCGTTTTTGACAGATTGAAGCGTATCATTTGGCTTCCACATGGAGTGTTTGGGTAAATGATATAACTTCTTAATTGATTTCCAGCTACTTTAATAACCTTTAATTTCAACTCGTCTAATCTAGCTGATATATCAAAAATTATTACAACATTCATTTTCTTGCTATTTTAAAACTACTCTTAAAGCAGGAATTACTTCTAAAGTTGTTCCTCTGATATTCTCAGATGTAAATAGCTACTTTAGTGCTAACATGAAATCATTATTTATGGAAATCTTCCAAATAATATTAACGCTTCGAGCAAGAAAAAGAGGGTTTCACCTGATTACTGATGAAGTAGAAGCGGCCTTCCCAGAAATTAAATTATTAAAAACCGGGATTTGCCAGGTATTTATTCAACATACTTCTGCTTCCCTTACTATTAATGAAAATGCGGATCCGACAGTCCGGAAAGATTTTGAAACTTTCTTTAATAAGACGGTTCAGGAAGATGATCCTGATTACGAGCATGACTATGAAGGTTCTGACGATATGCCTGCTCATTTAAAATCGTCAATTTTGGGTAGCTCAGTAACTATACCCATTCGTAACGCAAGGTTTGCACTGGGTATTTGGCAGGGTATATATCTTTGCGAGCATCGTAATTATGGAGGTGAAAGAACCTTGGTTATAACCGCTTTGGGCGAAAAGTTTATTTAACGATGTCCTTAGGCGCCAAAAACAAAAATGGCATGGCTATGATCTGTAGAACACAAGCAATAACACTTAGTATACCATATACTGGATAAGTATCAAATTCCTTTAAAATTGGCTGTAATGCAAACACACTAATTACAGTGATAAAAGTAAGAACCCACTTTAGCCAATCCTTGCCTAACGTTGCAAAATAGCCCAAAACAGCAATTAAGAGTGTTGTTTCGAGTGCCAGAGTACCCGTGGTAATATTATCAGCATAATGAAGAAAATGATTTATTAATGTAACTGCTGATGCTGTAAAGATTAGGTAAGCGGCAATCTTGTAATTTTTATGAATAGTTTGTTGCATCGAAAAGTTCCTTCTTTTTTGAGAGCGGAGATTACAAACATAAGATAAATACATCATCTCCCTGCAGCAGATATTGTTTTTTGAACTTGGCATGGCTTTCCAGTATGGTAAGCTCCTTGTCGTTAATAGTTGTTTGATATGCCTTAAAAAATTCGAACACTAGATGATATTTTTTGCGCTAAGTTAAGGTAATTTTGCTGTTCACAGTTCTTTTCGGAGCACCAGTAACAGACAATGTAAAGTTATATTTTTAATAATTATTATAATATTTTAATTTTTTGGAATGTTTTAGTGGAGGATAAGTGTATTAAGATGAAATGTATTTATCATAGAGAAAGTTTTGAATTTGTAGGTGTTCAAACAAATCCTGCTAA
>NZ_JBFTNT010000403.1:0-3157 GCF_056397585.1 Pedobacter sp. 05L430
GGTACAACCTCCCCAATTGATAGCCAAAGGTCTTATTCCGGAGACTTCCTTATGACTGTAGGTATTAATCCGGAAGCAGATGCAGGCCGAACCAGTGTTGTTTTAAAAGTTATGACGCTATAATATTATTAATAGATACTTGCCAGTATATTAACAATTTCATAATATAGTGTTTAATTATGCTAAACATAAGTTTAGTAATTGTGCACTCAAATAGATCGTTATTATGAAAGGAAATATCGTGGTTTTTGAGGGTGCCGGCAAAAAACTGCAGTTGCAAGAGAGAGAAATACCCACACTTAAATCGGGTGAAATATTAATCAAGAATCTTTATACCACCATTTGCGGAAGTGATCTCTATACTTTCAGTGGCATCCGAAGTGAAAAGACACCAACTGTATTGGGCCATGAGATTGTAGGTAGGATTGTTAGACTGGATGCAGATCATCCACGTATTGATCAGGCAGGTAACAAATTACTGGAGGGTGATCTGGTAACCTGGGCAATATTCTGTTCACATCCTCAACAAGAATGGCTGGATAAAGGTATGCCCCAAAAATCGGAGCATCTTTTTAAATACGGCCATGCACAGGTTCTGGAAGAAGACGCCTTTCATGGTGGTTTAAGCGAATATTGTATTTTGCGGGCTCATACATGTGTCCTTAAATTACCTAATGAATTACCCCTGCCTATTGCAGCAACCATTAATTGTGCACTGGCAACTGTGGCCGGAGCGATTAGACTGGCCGGGCCTTTGGAGAAAAAAAATGTGCTTATTACAGGTCTGGGCCTTCTGGGAAATGTTACTGCCGCAATGAGTAAGGTTGCAGGGGCTACACGGATTATTGCAGTGGATGTGAATAGTGAACGTTTACAAGGATCAAAGGCATTTGGCGCTGATTTCTCTTATAATTCTAATGATGAAACAAATTTGCCGGAGATCTTAGCTGAACACAAAATTGATGTTGTATTTGATATGAGTGGTTCGCCAGACGCGATAGAATTGGGAATTGCATCATTAAGAACCGGTGGAACTGCTATTTGGGCCGGCGCAGTTTTTAAAACCAGGAAGATTGGCATTGATGCTGAGCAAATCATAAGAAAACTGCTTACCATTAAAGGTTTGCATAACTATAATTTCGAGGACCTTCAATACGCCCTCAACTTTATAAAAGAACAGCATCTGAATTTTCCGTTTTTGGATATAGTGTCGAAAGAATTTTCTTTAACTGAGGCTCAGGAAGCCTTTGAGTATGCAATTGCACACAGACCATTGCGGGTAGGTGTAAAAATGGATCTGTAACCTCACCTTACTCAAAATCATAATGTCTTTTAGAACTAAGCAATGGAAAATGTTGCTGGTAACGACTTAAACTTTTTTATCATTTTTATGGCTAATAGAGGGGATATTTAGCATATATAATTGTAAGGCCATAACTTACATAGAATTACAAATCGTTCGAATCAGATCAATCAGATAGGTTGATCTTAGTGGAAAGGGGTTTAATTTATGTTGCTGACCTTATTATACGCATCCATGTATTCGCTAGGGGTTTTACCTTTCACACTCTTGAAAACCCGGTTAAAATTATTTACACTATTGAACCCTACCTTATAGGCTACGTTTGCAATAGACTCTGGATTTCCTTCAGAAAGCAGCTTTTTACAAGCGTCATTTACTCTTACTTCATTTAGAAACGAAACAAACGTGTGACCGGTATGTTTCTTGAAGTATCGGCAAAATGCATGCGGATTCATATATGCAGTATTAGAGATGTCTTCCAGATCGATCTTGTTATGATAATTTTTCATGATGAAGTTGATAATCCGGCTCAATCGCATACCTTCATTTTCGGTAAGACTTGCAGAATAAACCTCCGGACATAAAACTTCAACATCGTTGTCTATAGATTGGATCATATTCATTAAGCTCAGGAAATTAGACAACAATACCATACCAGCAGAATGATGTATTTGTTTAATTTGTGCAGCAATCTTTGTGCATTGATTGGCTGGAATCTTAAATCCGTGCTTATAGTTGTCTAGAAAGGAATTAGCGGCTTTCAATTCGGGAAGGTCAAATAAGCCGGAAAGTGTATTTTTAGTGTTGAAATAGATAGAATGGGCCTTAACCGATTTGCCGCTCTCAGTGCTGAAATAATCAGGATTACTTTTAAATAAATGTGGCAGATTGGCTCCTACAAGAAAAATATCCCCTGAAGAAAAGACATGCATGTTGTTCCCTGCAATTAGGGTTCCTTCTCCTTGCTCCACCCAGGTAAGCTGCCACTCTTCATGTCGGTGAAGATATGGGTAAAAGTATGGTAATTCGATCTCTTCACTGACAACACTTCTATCAGCAGGTACTAAAATGGTAAAAGGTAAAACTTTCATACGCTCCCGTTTATTGATACCCAATTTACACAATCTTAACCAAAAGAGTGCTACCTATAGCTTAAGTATGCTAATATTCGGCTATAGGTAGCTAAAATCGTATTATCTGTTGGGATGGAAAGCTGAAATTTCTATTTCTGTTTTTTCCTGATCGATTAGTTGACTTACTAGTAAACCTGTTGCCGGACCAAGACTTAAGCCCATCATTCCATGACCGGTAGCAATAACCAAATTAGCTGTGCCGGAGCCGTAACCGATATAAGGTAATCCATCAGGAGATGAGGGTCTGAAGCCATACCAGATATGATCAATACGGGGCAATTTAGGTGCTAACCCAGGAAAGTATTTAGGCACGGATTCTAAAATTCCCTGGACCCTGTTCATGTTTATTTTGTTGTTAATTTTTGCAATTTCCATTGTTCCACCAAACCTGAGTTGTCCATTCATTGGGGTAATGGCAACTCTTGCTTCACACAGTAATGCCGGAATGGTCATTCTTTGTTCCGGTTCATCCTCCATAAATGAATATCCTTTTCCCGGCATCAGGGATAAATTCAGATTTAACATTTTTGCTAGTGAAGGTGACCAGGCTCCTGCTGCCAATACATATTGGTCGGCGTTCCACTTTGTTGCGCCGGTATAGATAGCGCTAATATTCTTGCCGGAGCGTTCGATATTAGTAACCTCTAGATTTCGCAAAATCTCTACTCCCWGTCTTTCCAAATGCAGGGTTAACAATTCCATTAATTTAGCTGGATCAAGG
>NZ_JBFTNT010000404.1:0-3154 GCF_056397585.1 Pedobacter sp. 05L430
CTTCTGGACCGGCAAAATCCGTGAAGAACAAAATGCAACCTCAACAGCACACCACTCTAACGGGTATATAGACGGTTCTGAAAACGTTTCATGGAGTACATTCCCGGAGCGTTTGTCTAAGCACAATGTAGACTGGAAAATATACCAAAACGAGCTAAGTGTAGGCGTTGGTCTGGAAAATGAAGAAGACGACTGGCTGGCTAATTTTACAGATAATGATATGGAGTTTTTTAAACAATATCATGTAAAAAGACATCCTGAGCATCTGGTTTACCTGCGCAAAGCAAAAACCGAACTAGAAGCCAAGCTAAAAGAGAAACCAGACGATAAACTAAAAAAGAAGCTTGATTTTGTAACAAAGGAAATTGAGTTTTTAGAAGTAAACACTCTTGATAAATTAACTCCGGAGCAACAAGACTTACATAAAAGAGCATTTGTAACTAATAGAAATGATCCAGACTTCCATAATCTTGAAACCATCACTTACGATGATAAAGGGACGCAAAGAACCGCACAAATCCCTAAAGGAGATGTACTGCATCAATTCCGCAAAGATGTTGACGGTGGCAAATTACCCACTGTTTCCTGGCTAGTTGCGCCAAGTAACTTCTCGGATCATCCCGGAGCACCTTGGTATGGCGCCTGGTATCTTTCAGAAGCCATAGACATTTTAACTAAGAACCCGGAAGTATGGAAAAAGACCATCTTTATCCTTACTTACGATGAAAATGATGGATACTTTGATCACCTGCCTCCTTTTGTATCTCCGGATCCAAAAAATCCAGAAACAGGAGCAGTTTCAAAATCATTAGACAACAGCTCTGAATACCTTTACATAGGAGAAAACAGTAAGAGAGAAAGTTCTTTAGGTTTAGGCTTTAGAGTACCAATGGTAGTGGTTTCGCCATGGTCAAGAGGTGGTTATGTAAACTCACAGGTTTTTGACCACACTTCTTCTATCCAATTTTTGGAGCAGTTTTTAAGTCATAAAACTGGTCAGAAGATTTACGAAGACAACATCAGCTCGTGGAGAAGAAGTCTATGCGGCGATTTAACTTCCGTATTTAGACCATACAACGGCGAAAATATTCCATTGCCAAAAGCAGTTGAAAGGTTACCTTTTCTCGAAAGCATTCACAAAGCGAAATTCGCCAAACTACCTAATAACTTCAAAAACCTGGATCAACTGGCCATTGCAGGCATTATTAAAAACCCTAAAGGCAACCCTAACTTACCTAAACAGGAACCCGGTATTAAACCTGCAAACGCAATTCCATATGAGCTTTATGCCCATGGTGCGTTAGATACAGCAAACAACCAGTTTAAAATTGGCTTTACTGCAGGGAATAAATTCTTTGGCGACAAGGCAAAAGGCACCGGTTTTATAGTATATGCTACCGATAACAACTGGAACTTTACTGTTGATGCAGGTGATACTATAGACTATAACTGGCCATTACACAATGGCGTTTACGATTTAAAAGTATACAGTGTAAACGGTTTTTACCGCAGGTATAAAGGCAGTGCAAACGACCCTAAAATTGCTGTTTCTTTAATGTACCAAAGTGAAAAAGATGGCAGCAGGGTTAATGGAAATGTATTGTTACACGTTAAACGTATAACCAGTGGTGAGCAAGTTAGCTTAACTGTAAAAGACAACAGCTACAAAAAAGCACCTGTTAAGGCCGTTTTAAAGAAAAACCAAGAGGAAATTTTTATCCCTCTTGATCTGAAATCAAGCCATAGCTGGTATGATTTTACTGTAACTTCGGAAAAACATGTGGGTTATAGTCAGCAATTTGCCGGGCATGCAGAACATTCGAAAGAAAGCTTTACCGATCCGCTAATGGGCCATTTGGTTTAAGAACGCGCCATCACCCGTTTCCCGCTCGATTTACTCCCCTGCGTCATCTCGACGACAATAGCTCTAGGATGACGCAAGAGTAATGATGCAGGGATGATAATACACGGGAAGTACGACTATTTTACTTGAAATACTTGAGAAACACTTGGGTTGGAAGATGGTTGAAAGATCGTTGGAAGATGGTTGCAATATGTATGAGGATATTTCAACCATCCCTTAAGCATTGTTTAAACATCTCTATAACATATTTAAGTTCAAGTGTTTCTCAAGTCTTTCTTCGGTATTTCTCAATTGTTTCTGATAGAAATCTAAAAAAATATCTGTAGCCCTGTAGCGTTTCTCATCGCCTCTGCGTAATAGTAAGATATAAACCAACTATTATGGCCATCAAACAAATACTACCATTTGCATTAAGCTTATGCTTATTTATGAGTTGTAAAAAAAATAATGACAAAGTAGTTTTTAACGACACATATACAGGAAAGTTTATTGAAGGGCCGGTCAATCAGCTTGTATCTGTTAACACAGAAGTTAAGTTTAGCGGCGATAGGTATGCAGCTACAAATGGTACTGGTATATTTACAGTTGAGAATTCTTCAAAGGTTAAATTTTCCATGGATTATGTATCATCAATGGATTATGTTGGCAACAAAGTTTTGCACGGCGATTATAGCTATGTGATTAAAGGCGACAGTTTGATCTTAGATAAGATATTTCCTTCTACAGAACACCACAACACCTTGACAAGCACTATTAGTTACAAAAATCAATATAGATTAAAGCGAATGAAATAATAAATGTCCATCAAACATAACGCCTCAGATGCTGAGTTAATTAAGGAGTGTAAAAAGGGCGACCTAAAACACCAGGAAATGTTGTATAAGCGCTTTTACGCCTATGCAATGGGCGTTGCCATGCGCTACCTTATTAATAAAGATGATGCTTTGGTGGTGGTAAATGACGCTTTTATTAAAGCATTTAACGCACTCCATACTTTTAAAGATGATTTAGAATTTAAGCCTTGGTTTAGAAAAATATTGGTTAATACTGCTCTCGATAGTAAAAGAAAGAACTTAAAATACATTCATGATAGTGAAATTCCGGAGGTATTTCAGCAAACCATGTATCCATCTGCCATTGAAAAACTCTCGGCAGCTGATATTTTGAACTTAATGAAACAACTTCCGGAAATACATCATGTAGTTTTTAACCTGTATGAAATTGATGGTTATTCGCATAAAGAGATTGGCCTGATGCTAAATATACCCGAAAGCTCATCTAGAACTTACC
>NZ_JBFTNT010000405.1:0-3138 GCF_056397585.1 Pedobacter sp. 05L430
ACCTTAAACTCTTAATTGATCATGTACATGCGCTTTTGCCAGAAAAAAGAAGAAAAGTCTTCCTCCTTTCCAGATTTGGCGGTATGTCTTATGCCGAAATCGCCTCACATCTTTCTATTGGAAAAGAAACGGTAAAAGACCACTTGTCTAAAGCATCGCAAACACTTTCAGCATTAAATAAGACGGGAGACTATATTTAAAATATATTTTACCCTCAAGCCCCCCTTACCCACAAGTTGTACTGTATATATTCATGTAAAGGCAGTTAATTGAACTGTCTGAATAATATACAATGGATAACGATAAAAGAAAAGAACTGCTCGAAAAATTTGCGAACAGAACATTAACGCCTAAAGAGCTTGACGAGTTTTGGATGATGATAAAATCCGGAGCACACCAGGAACTTTTGGACGAGGATATTGATTTAGAGCCTTTAAATGTCAGAGAAGTACCTGTAGACATAGATGAGTCCTTGTCAAATATAAAAAATAGTCTCTCTAGTCAGATTGCACAAAAAAAACACCCACTAAAGCTTATTTACAAAATCACCGCAGCTGTAGCAGCCATAGTTTTACTTGTTGGAGGGTTTAAAGGTCATCAATATTTCAATTATATACAGGACACAAAAACTTTTATTACGGTAAATGTTGCCGTTGGTAAAATGCAGAAATTGATTCTGGCGGACAGTTCAGTTGTTACAGTCTCTTCCGGATCAACTTTTAGCTATCCTAAAGCATTCACAAAAACAGAACGACGCGTTTTTCTTACAAATGGAAAGGCATTGTTTGAAGTAAAAAAAGATCCAAGTAAACCATTTAGTGTAGAATCCGGAGACTTACAGACTACAGCTTTAGGAACTTCTTTTACCGTTCAATACAATGAGAGTTACCAGTGGGAAAAAGTAAGCCTTTATACCGGAAAAGTAGTCATCAAACCGAGGAACAAGGCATCTAAACAAGCACCCGTATTCCTTACCCCAGGCAAGGCCTACGAATACAATTATGGCAGTGGAAACATGAGTAGGTTTGATGTGGTTGTTAATGATCCAATTGGCAAACCAGAATTACTTTTTGAGCATACTTCCCTTAATGAGGCCTTATTTAGAATTAGCTCTTATTACAAAATAAGGATTGACTTCAATCCCAAAACCACACTTTCATTTACAGTTAACGGAGATTTCAGCAATCAAACTGTTGATGAAACATTAAAAAACCTTGCATTTATTCACCAATTAAAATTTAAGAAAACTGACAGTTTAAACTACAGATTAATGAAGAAATAAGCTACTAAAAATTAAATCTCAAAAAGAAAGTGCCGTTCGGTAAAACGGCACTTTACAATGCGGGAGCAACCCGCTACTAAAAATTAAATTTCATACTAATAGTAAAAAATTTGTAACAAAAATATGCATTTTAAGATTCATATCCTAACGGATAAATTCATACAAAAAAAACCTAACAGCCTTAAATTCAACCTCTCATTTTTATTTATTCTGTTCGCCACACCTTTATTTTCTCAGGCATATAAAGATATCAGTATACCAGTAAGCATTCATTTTACAAAAGTAAAGGCCTCTGCCCTTCTTAAGGAGCTGAATAAGCAAACAAATTACAAATTTTACTATGATGATATGCTGGAACAGGTTGAACTGGAAAGCCTCAATTATACAAAAGCACCTTTAGGGAAAGTGCTCTCAGAAATGACTCCGTTAGGATTTGGATTCTCCCTTGCTAACAACTCCATTTCGGTAAGGTATTCCAAAGCTTCTTCCAATATAAAGCGTATTAAGCAAGGCAAGATCACAGGAAAGGTGATTGACGAAAAGGGACAGCCTATGCCTGGAGCTGGTATAAAAATAATTGAGAACGGAAAGGTTATTCAAAGTAGTGTTGATGGCACATATTCCATAAGCATTGATCCGGGAACTTACACCTTAGAGGTAAGCTATGTAAGTTATCTGGCAAAACGTATTGGAGGTATACTGGTTGAGGAAGGCAAAACCACACCGCTTAGCATCGCTATGCAACCAGCTAATGAAATGCTGAAACAGGTGGTTGTACAGGGTAGTTATAAAAAAGAATCAATTGCCGGACTTTATGCCCAGCAAAAAAATGCAGCATCATTAACCGACGGTATCTCAGCCGAGCAAATTGCGAAAACACCCGACAATAATGTAGGTGCTGTGTTAAAAAGAATTAGTGGTGTAACAACTCTTGATAATAAGTATGTGGTTGTCCGTGGTTTAACAGAGCGCTACAATCAGGCCATGATAGATGGAATTGTAGTTCCCAATACAGATATGAACAGGCGTAATTTTTCTTTTGACCTGATACCTAATGAACTAGTGGCCAGTGTTGTGGTAAATAAAACAGCAACACCTGATGTGTCTTCAGAGTTTGTTGGCGGACAAGTTATTGTAAATACATTAAGTATCCCCGATCAGAATTTCTTAACGTTAAGCTTTGGAAGCGGTGGGAACACTCAAACTACCGGAAAAGATTTTTTAACTGCCGGAGGAAGAGCAAATAAAGATTATTTTGCATTTGATGATGGCAGACGTGAAAAGCCTGCCGGTCTTGTTTCGTGGAGCTTTGCAAATCGGCAGGACGACCCAAGAATAGAGCATACAGACGAAACAGGATATAAAACCGGCTACAGTGGCGCTATTGAACAAAGTAAAAAATTCGATAACAAGTCATTTGCGATTTACAAAAACCAGGCAATCCCAAATCAAAACTACCGCTTTACTTTAGGGCGTGTATACGAGATTAATGAACAAAAAGGACTTAAAATTGGCTTTACCGGTGGGTTGACATATCGTAATACGCAGCAAAGCAATGAATTTGAATCGGCCAGAAGTTTTGGGGCGCTTATTGATGGTTTTAAATCTCCTGATACACTTGGCCGTGGTACAGGCTATATATTCAATACCACAATTGGTGCAGTATTAAATGGAGGTATACAAGGTGAGAAATTCAAATTAAACCTCAGGAATTTATATACAAAAACGCTCAATGAGGATTTTTACCAAACAATTTTATTAGAAGATTCACAACAGAGTTTGTTCCAGACTAATCTTGTTGATCCTGTTTTCAGCAGCATAAATCAGCATAAAATAGAAGGCGAGCACCTTATAGG
>NZ_JBFTNT010000406.1:0-3120 GCF_056397585.1 Pedobacter sp. 05L430
AGCAGCAGGTGTTGATGCCTATTTGGCTGATGCAACAAGTAAACCAATCAACTATATTGATCCAAAAGACAGTAAAAATAATTTCACAGCACTTTCTACCATTACGATAGCCTGGAATGCTGGTGACGCTAATGAACTGAAACTGGAAAAAATTATCACACAAAAATACYTAGCTACTTTTACCAATACTTTAGAAGCCTGGGTAGATTTTAGAAGGACAGGCTATCCTAAAATTCCGCACGTAGCTAAAAATGATAGTAGTCCGGATTGGGGTGTAATAACAGCCGATCAATGGATAAAACGCCTCGTATTTGTGCCCGCAGAAAGAACCGGTAATGCTGCAGCTGTTGCTGAAGCTGCGACTTTTTTAAGCTCAGGTAAAGACGATATTGCATCACGCTTATGGTGGGATACTACCACTCCGAGTAATTTCTAAACTTTTTCCAACAATAATCCAAAATGGCTGCCTTATGGCGGCCATTTTTGTAACCCGGCTAATTACCAGAAGATCAGGAAATAACGCTCTTGACATAATATTGACAGGTAAAATCCCTTAAAAAAGGGTTATCTGTTGATTTTATGTTACTTTTGTTCATTATACGTTATAAATGGATACTACTTCAAAACTAGCTCTGATTTTAAACGATCCAGATCTGCCTGGGGCACTTAAAGCAATTGCACAAAAGGTACAAAATCAAGAAAGGATTACTTTTGACGAGGGTGTTTATCTTTATGAACATGCCGAACTTGGGTACCTGGGTGCCTTAGCAAATCACATAAGAGAGCAAAAGCACGGTGATAAAACCTATTTTAACCGTAATTTTCATTTAGAGCCGACTAACCTTTGTGTTTACGACTGTAAATTCTGTTCATATTCTCGCTTAATTAAGCAGAAGGAAGAAGGCTGGGCCCTAACGATGGAGGAAATGCTTGATGTGGTTAAAAAGTACGACAACGAACCTGTTACAGAAGTACATATAGTAGGTGGAGTTTTACCTCAATACGATGTTGCTTTTTATTCAGCACTTTTTAGCGCAATAAAAAAACACCGTCCTGAACTTCATGTTAAAGCATTAACACCCGTAGAATATCATTATATATTTAAAAAGGCTAAAATTGACTATGCCACTGGTATGAAATTAATGAAAGAGGCCGGATTAGAGTCAATTCCAGGAGGAGGGGCAGAGATCTTTCATCCTGAGGTAAGAGACCTTATATCTAAAGATAAATGTACCGGCGAACAATGGTTGGCTATACATGAAGAATGGCATAAGCTGGGGATGCGTTCTAACGCAACTATGTTATATGGACATATCGAAAAATATGAACATCGTGTAGATCACATGGAGCAATTACGTCAGTTGCAGGATAAGACAGGTGGTTTCCAGACTTTTATTCCGCTTAAATTCAGAAATCAGCACAACCAGATGAGTAATGTGCCGGAAGTATCTGTAATTGAAGACTTGAGGAATTATGCAATTGCGCGTATTTACATGGATAACTTTGATCACATTAAAGCCTATTGGGCAATGATCAGCAGACAAACTGCTCAACTTTCATTAAACTTTGGGGTAGACGATATAGATGGTACGCTAGATGATACCACTAAGATCTATTCAATGGCCGGCGCCGAAGAGCAAACTCCTGCAATGAGTACACAAGACCTCGTAAATCTCATAAAACAGGTAAAACGTAAACCCATTGAAAGAGATACTTTATATAATGTTGTAACCGATTACACTGATTTCGTTTTTGAGGATGAAGTGAAACCTCAATACTACAAATTACCCGTAATTAACTAATGGATAAGGAAATATACATCATCAGGCATGGTGAAACAGAATTAAATAAACTAGGAATTGTACAGGGCAGGGGAATAAACAGCGATCTTAACGACACCGGACGCAGTCAGGCTGCTGCTTTTTATGCAATGTATAAAAATGTCCCCTTTGAAAAGATTTATACGTCAAAACTAAAGCGTACACATCAAACGGTTCAGGGATTTATTGATGCCGGAATTCCATGGGAACAGGTTGCAGGTTTAGATGAGCTTGCATGGGGCAAGTGGGAAGGAAAGCCTAATGATGATAATGCAATAACAGCGTTTAAAGCTATAGTTACAGCCTGGGACGAAGGCGATTATGACGCACATTTTGAAGGTGGAGAGAGCCCTAACCAGGTTTTAGCCAGACTTAAAGAAGCGGTAGACCTGATCAAATCCAAAAAAGAAGAAAAACTGATCTTGATTTGCATGCATGGTCGTGCAATGCGTTTATTGCTGTGCTTGCTGATGAATAAACCTTTGTCCGAAATGGGAGATTTCCCGCACCAAAATACAACACTTTATAAAGTTGAACTCACTGGCGATAAATTTGACATCGTTGAGTTTAATAATACCGACCATTTAAAATAATTCCTTTGAGTAATATTAAAATATCTGCAGTTTCCTATACAAATACTAAGCCCTTCATTTACGGAATTGAACATTCGGAAATTCTAAATAAGATAGATCTAAGTTTAGATATACCCTCAGATTGTGCTGCTAAGCTAATTAATAACCAAGTTGATATAGGATTAATTCCTGTTGCTGTCATACCGCATGTACCTAATGCTAACATCGTTGCAGATTACTGTATTGGATCAATTGGTGCAGTAAATTCTGTATTTATTTTTAGCGATGTTGATGTTTCAGAAATTAAAACGGTAAGATTAGATAGTCATTCCCGTACCTCAAATAATCTTGCAAAAGTATTGTTGAAATTTTACTGGAAACTGGATGTTGAATTTACTACAGATATCGATGCAAAAACTGATGCAATAGTATTAATAGGCGACAGAACTTTTGGTAAAAAGGCTGATTATGCTTTTGCTTATGATATGGGGCAGCAATGGATGGATTTTACAGGCCTGCCATTTGTTTACGCAGCCTGGGTTGCCAACAAAACTATTCCTCAATCTTTTATTGATGAATTTAATAAAGCACTGGCTTTTGGGTTAGGTCATCGTGCAGAGCTGTTAAAAGGCTTGCCTGCCCGGGATGATTTTGATTTGAATGATTACCTTTTTCATAAACTCGATTTTGATCTTACCGAAAAGAAAAGAGAAGCACTGGATTTATTC
>NZ_JBFTNT010000407.1:0-3117 GCF_056397585.1 Pedobacter sp. 05L430
GGCAAAACAATCGCAGCAACAAAACCAAAATGCATACTCCGGTGCAGGTTATCAGGGCGGCGGTTTTAGCGGTGCTGATTTTGGTGGCGAAGGATTTAGCGGTGGCGGAGATTTCTCTGATTTCTTTGAATCTTTGTTTGGCAATGCGGGAGCACAGTCAAAACGCGGAAGCCGTAAATTCAAAGGGCAGGATTACCAGGCAGAGATTAGCATATCGCTTCGCGATGCCTACAACACACACAAGCAAACGCTGGCAGTAAACGGCAAAAACCTAAGGATAACCATTCCGGCGGGGATAGCGAATGGGCAAGTAATTAAATTAGCTGGTCAGGGTGCACCTGGTGCAAATGGTGGCCCTAACGGGGATTTGTACATCACATTTAATATTGGCGACGATCTGCACTTTAAAAGACTTAACAACGATTTGTATACCACCACAGAAATAGACCTTTATACTGCCGTTCTGGGAGGCGATGTAACGGTTACTACATTTGACAGTAAAGTAAAGCTTAAAGTGGCCCCTGGAACGCAAGGCGGAACTAAGGTGCGACTAAAAGGGAAAGGTTTTCCGGTATATAAAAAAGATGGAGAGTTTGGAAACCTCTTTGTAACGTATACAGTTAAGATACCAACCGAGCTTACAGAGAAACAGAAAGAGCTTTTTAATGAACTAAAAAACCTGGGGTAAGGCATTTAAATTAAATTAATCATGGAAACAGAATTAATAACAATAACAGAATATTGCTTTAAGTATGATATTGAACCGGAGTTTATTATATCCCTTGAAGACTCAGGAATCATTTCATTAATGAGGGTTGAATCAGAAAAGTACATACATATCAGACAATTTGGTGAACTGGATAAGTACATCCATCTGCATTACGATTTGCAAATCAATATCGAGGGAATAGATGCGATTAGACATTTGCTAGAAAAAGTAGATGCTATGCAACAGGAAATTCAGGAGCTTAAAAACCGGTTGCATGTACACCAGTAAGGAGGTTCATCATCCTCCTGGTAAAACACCCGTCATACTCTTATTAAAGCTATCTTCATCCTGAAATAAATTCAGGATGACGAGCATTTTGAAGTCCCTAATTCTCAAACACCACCGTTTTATTCTTATAAACAAACACCCTATCACTCAACACCAGCCTCATGGCCTTTGCCAGAACCGCGGTTTCAATCTCTTTTCCTGACCTTACCATATCCTTAGCAGTAAACGAATGATTTACCGGAATAATCTGCTGGGCAATTATTGGCCCTTCATCCAAATCATTTGTTACAAAATGAGCTGTAGCACCAATCAGCTTCACTCCTCTTTCAAAAGCTTGCTTATACGGATTTGCCCCGGCAAAAGCAGGTAAAAAAGAATGGTGTATGTTAATTATCCTATCGGCAAAACTAGCCACAAAACGCGGCGATAGAATTCGCATAAACTTAGCCAGAATCACATAATCAGGACTATACGCATTTATCTGATCAATCATTTCCTCCTCCGGATCATTCACCCCATCAGCATAAGAAATCAAAGAAAAAGGAACATCAAAGCGCTCGCAAATCTTTTTCAGTATATCATGATTGCCAATAACCCCAACCACAGTGGCTCCCAAAGTACCAAAGTTATTGCGTACCAAAATATCGGCAAGGCAATGATATTCTTTAGTGACCATTACCACAATCCTTTTCTCGGCAACAGGATTAACATGAATAAGTGCGCCGGCAGGTAAAATCTTGCACATAGCTTCTGTAAGTAAATCCTCATCAGAATGCCCATCAACCTCCAAACGCATAAAAAACATACTTTCGGCCTTATCAACATGTTCCCTCATAGAAACAATATTTAGTTTTGCTGCAGATAATATCTGCGAAATATCGGCAACCAGCCCTATCTGATCTTTACACTGTATTATTATTATCATCGATTGTTAAAATAGGAAAGCAAGATAATAATATTTCTTACAAGCGTGAACCTACTCTGCCGATCTAAAGTATTTTGAGTCTGCAAGGTATTTCAATATAGAATCAGGGTCTTTATCCTTTACCTCGTTAACGGTAAACTCCTGCAAATGCCCCAGCTCCAGTAAAGAACCGCAGCCAGTTTTAATAAACAAGTCCTTTAATTGCTCATTCTTTTCGATATGATAAGAATTAAAGGTCGAAAGTTTATCTATCTCGAGGTATATTTTATCCGCTTTCTGCAGCCCTGCAAGCTTTTCCAGCTTGATCCCTTCGGGAGTCCCGTTATTGGTTAAAAATAAAAAAGTATGGATAACCAGCCTGTCGCCATGTAGTTCAACCTGCAGGTATCCTGCCTTTTTATCAGAAAGATAAAACTCAATCAGGCTCCTATCGTAATCCTTATGATGCTTAATTTCCGGATTCATAAAGGTCATAAACACAATAGAATGCATAATACCGGGTGTAATATTTATCCTCTCCTGCAACCTTTTCAGGGCATGCGTTTGTATATAAACATCAAGCGGCACATCTAGCCCGGCAACCCTAAAGCCAAGTGCCGATGGTTTAACTTTAGCAAAAATCCAATTCAGTTCCTCATCAACCCAGCCCAAACGAATCATCGAATGGTTCTCTCCGTTAATAAGCATCGATGTTTTATTTGTCTTAAACTCGTACAAATAAATATCATTGTAGTTGCTGGTGATCTCAAAACAGGCCGTTTCACCATAATCAGCCTTAATGATGCTCTTGTTTAAATCACTTAAAAACACAATAATATCCTGCACCAGGGTGCCCATCATTTCCTGAATACTTAAATAAGCCTCGGTATCCGGAAAATAATCTTTAAACTCTTCTTTAAGGAGCGCTGCATGAGGAAAATAGTTAGCAGGAACCACATGCAGGAAATGAATAAGCAGCAATCCTTCAGAAAGAAGCATACTAAACAACACCCGCTCACCATTGTTTAAATTAATATATTGATCTTCCAGAAAAGCACTGAGCAGCTTATTAGCCTTTATAACTGTCGATTTAGAAACATCAGAGTCCGGACTTGCCTTTATTTTTAATGCCGGATACCTGGTGGCATACATATGCGCAAGAATTCGCTCGGGGAATTTCTCAAAATATCCCGGTCCAACAAGCGCATTGCAAAGT
>NZ_JBFTNT010000408.1:0-3073 GCF_056397585.1 Pedobacter sp. 05L430
CACCATACACTTTGGTTTAATTAAAGATGGAAATGCAGTTATAGATGAGGTTCTAGTGAGTTTATTTGTTGCTCCAAAATCAYATACAAAGGAAAACGTTGTCGAAATATCTTGTCATGGTTCTAATTATATCATTCAGCAGATTATCACGCTTTTGATAAAGAAAGGTGCCAGTGCGGCAAAACCTGGTGAATTTACTTTAAGGGCATTTTTAAATGGAGGACTGGATTTATCTCAGGCTGAAGCTGTCGCTGATTTAATTTCTTCAGATTCAGCTGCTGCTCATCAGGTAGCTATGAATCAACTAAGAGGTGGTTTTAGTACTGAACTTAATGTATTGCGCGAACAATTGATTCACTTTGCTTCTATGATTGAACTTGAGCTTGATTTTGCTGAGGAAGACGTTGAGTTTGCTAATAGAGATCAATTGCAGGAACTGATTGCCAAAATTACTATTGTATTAAATAAACTAATCCGCTCTTTTGAGCTTGGGAATGTTATAAAGCAGGGAATTAACACAGTAATAGCGGGCAGGCCAAATGCAGGTAAATCGACCCTACTAAATGCACTTTTAAATGAAGACAGAGCAATTGTTAGTGAGATAGCCGGAACAACTCGTGACACTATTGAGGAGCTTTTAAATATCAACGGCATCAACTTTAGATTGATCGATACTGCTGGTATCCGTGAAGCCACTGATACTATTGAGGCTATTGGGGTTGAAAAAACCATGCAAAAGATTAGTCAGTCGGCATTGTTAGTGTATTTGTTTGATGTGGTTAATACCTCGGCCACCGAAATTCATGATGATATTGCCCGCTTACATAAACCTGGCATACCTTTTTTAGCTGTCGCTAATAAAATGGATCTTTCTTATAGCGACCGGTTAAAGGAGCTTAATCTTCCTTCAGATATCCAGTTTATTGCCATCTCGGCTAAAGAGAATCAACAGATTGAGGAACTGAAACAATTGCTTTACGACACTGCAGTAGGAGATAAGCTCTCAGATAACCATACCATGGTCACCAATATCAGGCACGTAGAGGCATTACAAAAAACTCAGGCAGCGTTAAATAGTGTAGCTAATGGTTTGGATAATCCAGTTACTTCTGACTTTTTAGCAATGGATATTAAACAAGCATTACATTATTTAGGAGAGATAACCGGTCAGGTTACTACCGATGATTTGCTTGAGAACATATTCAGTAAGTTTTGCATTGGAAAATAATCGATGATAATTACTGCATAATTACGCTAAGTAATGACAAGTATATGGCTTATTGTTTATAAGTTATGTGACTAAACATTGCAAAAAACATTACCGGCATAATTAAAGAGGATTGTCAAAGTCCAAAGCATTTCAAAAGCGATTGGGAGTAACAGTTGAACACAAGTCAGATTAAATATTGAAGTTATTGAAAATGGGGTTATTTGAATCTGAAATCACGGCCTATTATCGAGCTTTCAGATCTCTCTGAAAACTTTAGGAAGTGTCAGTTTTGCAATAGTTCCCATCCCTTCATTACTTTGTTTATTGCGAAGTTCGAACTGGGCTGGGTGTTCATGGTTCATGACATTAAAGATTTCAATCCGTTCTTTTATGGAGGCGATACCGATGGATTGGCCTTTGATAGCTGAGAAAGTTTTGATTTTTTTGGCTTCAACCATGCCGATCCCATTGTCTGAAACAGTAAAAAGCAGGGTATTTTCGGTTTGTTCCAGGCTTACTGTGATGGCATTATTTTCGGCTGTTGAATTCCGCATACCATGATGTATGGCATTTTCAATTAGTGGCTGTACCAGCATGGGAGGTAGGAGTAACCTGGAAAGATCAATAGAAGACTCTGTATAAAATGAACAGCTAAATTGCTTGTTGAAACGCATCACTTCCAGTTCGGCATACAACCGGAGTGCTTTCCATTCCCTGTCGGCCGAAACCATGCTCTGGGTAGAGTTCTCTAAGATCAGCCTGCTCAGTGCGGCAAACTTTTGTACCAGGCTGCCGGCAGTTTTTGAATCGTTTTCAACGATATAGGATTCAATTGAATTCAGTACATTAAATATGAAATGTGGGTTCATCTGCGCCCTGATTGCTTTTAATTCACTTTCTGATAGTTTATTCTGATTGATCAGTTCTTTGTTCTGCTGTTCTGCCTTTTTTCGCTGCATTTCATTTTTTAAGCGCAGGTGCCTGATCCGGGAACGGTTCAGCAAATAGAGTAAAACTGAACTGATCAGTAGGATGGCCAATGCGCCAGAGAGGTAAGCTGTCTCATTTGCAGTTTTGAGAGTTGCTGCTGTTGTTTGTAGGTTTCTTCTTTTTTCCGAAAAGCATATTGTGCCTCCAGTGATGCAATTTTGTTTTTGCTTTCCTGTGAGTACAGCGAATCGGTAATCTGTCTGGATCTTTTGTAGTTCTGAAGTGCGTCCTGATATTGACCATTATTTTCCTGCAGTAGTGCTAGCTCTGCAGAAAAATAGCCTAAATTATCCCGATCCCCAACCTGCTTGCTGGCAGTCAATGCTTTTTTTTAAACAGAACTCCGCTTTTTGAGCGACCTTGGGGTTTTTGGTTTTAAAGAAGAGCCGGGTATAGTACTTCTATCCTGACGATGTGGTAATCATGGTATGTGAAGCAAAACAAGAGTATCATGATATGGAGATAAATTGCCAGCTTGACGGATCCTACATTTTAGGCAGGGTTTTTTGGCTTGCGCTGAAGCTTCATTGCGGGTTTGATCAGACCGCTGGGAACACAGCTTGTTTTATCTGCGCGCTCTGGTAAAGCTCTGTCTACCTCAAGTGGATGCTTTTCCTGCTCTAATCGATTTGGTCAGGTAGATCAGTCTTTGATCTTTTGCTATGATTTCACTCTAGGCTGCTTGATGTTCTCTGTCTTCGGGCATGATGAGTTTTCCCATTTTTGAGGAATGCCTTATAGCTATCACCGCTTTCCCGCTTTTGGAACTTGCTTGTCCAGTCTATAATTGTTGCATAACCGCCTTTAAACGATATCTCCAAATGCCTGGTCGTTTTTTTATCCACCCATAAGCCTTCATAATGCCTTTCCGTC
>NZ_JBFTNT010000409.1:0-3061 GCF_056397585.1 Pedobacter sp. 05L430
GATCAATAATATTCTGATAGCCATCCATTGGCGATATTCCCGGATTAGGAGTAACCATTTCTCCGGAACCCATAAATGTTGGATTTTCGATATCACCAAGCCTTGGCAAAAATGAATAACAAGTAAATAAATACTTTTCAGCCTGATTACGTAGCGTAAAAGCATTGTCGATGGTGGCTATATTATCTGGAACGACATTCAGATATTTTTTACACGAAGAGAGCGAAATTACCATCAATCCGAGTATTATAATTTTATAAAATTTCATACAATTACAGTTTAATTTTAAGGAAAGTGGACATTGTTTTAATTAATTGAGATGAGCACGCCAAGATTCATCACTCTTTGAACAGGATAGCCTAGACCGTTGCCACCCATTTCAACATCCCATAATTTAAAATTGCTCCATAGAAAAAGGTTTGTTCCATTTAAATAGAACCTTACATTCGACATATGAGCTTTTTGGGTGATCCTATTTGGCAATGTGTAACCAAGTTCAAGCGATTTTAAACGAAGAAATGCGCCATTTTGCATTAACCAGGTGCTTGTCTGGGTGTTATTAACATTGACCGTTGTACTCAATCTTGGCCAAAGGGCATAAATATTTCTATTTTCTTCACTCCAGTGATTATCAGCATAAGCCTTTAACAATGCCCCCTGATTATTTACAAAAGGAGAAGTTTTTATGCCATCGATCCAAAAAGACTCACGTCCCAACCCCTGGAAGAAACAAGATAGGTCAAATCGTTTGTAACCTGCAGAAAGACCAAAGCCATACACAATCTCGGGAGATGTCGGGAACCCTATTGGCACCTGATCTAACGAGGTAATTTGTCCATCATGATTTACATCTCTATATTTAATATCACCTGCACCATAAATTCCGAAGTTTTGTTTTGGGGAATACGCAACGTCATTATCATCAACAAACAGGCGCTCAGCAATGTATCCCCAGTTTTGTGATAAAGAATAACCAACATGCGATTTGTTTTTCTCGGCATATTCAGGTTCTTCATATACCTCAAATTTGCTTGTCGCATAAGTAAAATTGGCCATTCCTTTGATCCATATATCTGAACCAATATTTTGAGAATAATCCATAGAAACATCTACACCATGCGATGACGCTTCGCCAACATTAGCCCTTACATTTGCAGACAATCCCATTGTGCTAGGAATAGAAGTCCTATCCATTAAGATGTTTGTTCTTCTTTCTTTATAGATATCTACCTGAATGCCTAATTTATTGAAAAGGTTGGATTCAATTCCGAAATTGAATTTTTTAGCGGTCTCCCAGGTAATGTCATTATTTGCATATCTGGTAATATCAACTCCACTAAGAAAATTATCAGTTAATGTTCCAAAAACAGCGCCATTTGAAGTACTGTTCATATTGACATTTGACAAATAAAAGAACCTGTCCTCCGGACTTCCTATCTGGTCATTCCCAACTAAGCCATAGGTTGCCCTTAATTTCAATGTCGGCATAACCTCTTTGAGTGGCTTCCAGAAATCCTCATTTGACACGGTATAGGCTACACCTGCTGAAGGGAAAAATCCAAAACGATGAGAGCTATGAAAACGTTCAGAACCATTGTAGCCAAAATTAAATTCAGTAGCATAGCGATCATTATAGACATAAGTAAATCTACCCGACAAACCCATATTCCTGAAAGGAAGAGAGCTTTGTAAATCTCCGGCACCTCCTGTTAAGCTACTTTTGGCAATACCTATTAACATACCACTGAGGCTATGTACCTGATTGAAAGTACGTTTATAGTTTAGCGCTGCTTCACTATAAAAACTGGTAGAAACTTTTTTCTCTCCTTCATCATATCCCAAATATTCGGTACCTGCAGGAACTCCGGAAATTGTTGATTGAAGTTCATTAAGCCCTCTAAGTGAATAAGTTTTGTTTACCCTGTCATAGTTACTAAGTGAGTAATAGTATGGATTATAAAATCTGCTAACATCAAAGAAAGCATAACGCTGAGTATTAACCATAGCTCTGGCACTTAGTCCTTCTGTTATAAAAGAGAAATCCTGCGACAATTGAAGCTGAGCTGACATTGTTGACTGAGAGTAGTCTTTATAACCTTTTTGCAAACTTGCATAAGGGTTATTAAACTGTCCATCTCCATAGTTACCAAACATAATGTGTCTCACAAATCTGGTATCTTCTGTAGGAGCATATCGGGCTGGAAATAGAACTGGGTTAGCATTAACGATTTCGTTATATATTGCTGTCCCACTATTTATAGGCCCTCTGTAATCATCAAAAACACCTGATATACGTGTAATTAACTCTGTAGTTTTGGTTAGATTAATATTTACGTTACTTCTTAATGAATATGTTTTTAAATTGGCATTGCTATTAAAGTTATTCATAGGATCAACTTTCATGATACCATGATCCTGCGACAATGCCCCCGCAACAAAATATCTTGCTACTTTGCCGCCACCATTAACATTCAGATTATACCTTTGGTTCATGGTGTAATCTTTCAGTAACATCTTTTGCCAGTCAGTAGTTGGGTAAGCAACCGGATCTGTTCCTCTTATGGTATTGTCTATTTTGCTCTGCTGATAAAGATATCCTCCCAAGGGATTTCTGGTTAAATTGGCTTCATTAGCTAAAGTCATATAGGTCACAGGGTCTGCAAACTCTACGTCCCTGGTTGATTGTGATAAAGAATTCTCCGCTCTGAAAGATAAATTCACTTTACCCTCCTTACCTTCTTTAGTTGTAATCAAAATCACTCCGTTTGCACCTCTAGCGCCATATAACGCAGTTGATGTAGCATCTTTCATGATGGAAAAACTAGCAATATCGTCTACCTGAAGTCGCGCTAAATCAGTGGACGTTGACTCAATACCGTCAACTAAAATCAAAGGAGACACTTTATAACCAAAAGTGGTAACTCCCCTAACAAAAAAATCYGCATTATCAGCGCCCGGCTCACCGCTTCTTTGATAGGCAATTACACCTGCCAGTTTTCCTGCAAGAGCAGCAGTTAAATTACTTGAGGGTATTTTTAAATCCGCAGGCTTTATTGTAGTC
>NZ_JBFTNT010000410.1:0-3046 GCF_056397585.1 Pedobacter sp. 05L430
AAGGAAGGTAAAGTGCAGGCATTTAGCATACTGCAACAGAGATTAAACCGAAAAACCATTAATAAAGCACAGCTCAATGATGCGCCAGTAGGTTTTTACACCTACGACCTTCTTGAGCATAAAGGAAGGGATTTAAGAGAAGACCCTTTGGCCACCCGTAGACAATTACTTGAGCAAACAATTCAGCAACTACAGACTCAGGATATCGTTGCGCTCTCTCCCATAGTTATTTTTAGCGACTGGACATCTCTTGCAAAACTTAGAGAAGGTGCAAGAGAACTGAACAGTGAAGGTATTATGCTCAAAAAACTAGATTCATTATACCATTCAGGAAGAAAGCGCGGAGATTGGTGGAAATGGAAAATAAACCCTTATACTGTTGATRCGGTAATGATYTATGCGCAAAAAGGAAGTGGTCGCAGGGCCAACTTCTATACCGATTATACCTTTGCTGTGCGCGATGGGGATCAACTAATCACTGTTGCTAAGGCTTATTCCGGGTTAACGGATGCTGAAATTAAAGAAGTAGATCGTTTTGTAAAGAAAAATGCTGTAGAGAAATTCGGCCCCGTACGCACAGTAAAGCCAGAACTGGTATTCGAAATAGCCTTTGAAGGGATAGCCGAAAGTAAAAGGCACAAGGCAGGGCTGGCATTAAGGTTTCCCCGAATTGCCCGCTGGAGAAAAGATAAGAAAGCCGATGAAATCAATACGCTTGACGACCTTAGGCAATTATTACAATCTACATTATGAAACTGGAAAATAGCAAGGGGTATAAGCAGGTTATAAGTTGGCTAAAACTTAGCAAAAAAAGACCTTTTAAGTTTCAAACTGAAGCATGGCAATATTATGCTGAAGGCTATAGCGGCCTGGTGAACGCTCCTACCGGCTTTGGCAAAACCTATTCTATATTTTTAGCTGTAGTAATTGATGAGCTGAATAAAAGAGCTGAACTGAAAACCACAGCACTTAAAATTAAAACTAGGAAAAACACGACCGGACTAAAATTAATCTGGATAACACCTCTTCGATCCTTAGCTAAAGACCTGGCCCGCGCTATGCGCGAGGTTTGTGATGAGTTGCAACTGGACTGGATGGTGGGTGTAAGAAATGGAGACACCCCACAAAGCGAAAAGCTAAAACAGAAAAAACAAATGCCAGAGGTGCTCATCATCACACCTGAAAGTATGCACCTGCTGCTTGCCCAAAAAAGTACTTTCAATTACTTTGATCAATTACAATGTATAGTTGCTGATGAATGGCATGAACTGCTGGGTAGCAAACGTGGTGTGATGGCGGAATTGGCGATTTCAAGAATAAAAGGGTTGCTTACAGCGCAACACCCAGAAAGACTTGTAAGGATATGGGGAATCTCGGCAACCATTGGCAATATGGAGCAGGCGATGGACGTACTTGTACCTTACACCGATTTGCTTAAAACCATAATAAAATCCGACATTAAAAAGAAGATCGTTATCAAATCAATATTACCAGATCATGTAGATATGTTGCCCTGGGCTGGTCATTTAGGACATAAGTTGGCTAATAAACTCATCCCTATTATTAATAAAAGTAAAACCACTTTAATATTTACCAATACCCGGGGGCAGGCCGAACTCTGGTACCAGACCTTGCTTGCCCAGGACGAAAACCTTGCCGGCTTACTCGCTATCCATCATGGTTCTATAGATTATGAATTGAGGAACTGGATTGAAGACGCATTACATTCAGGAGTGCTTAAGGCTGTTGTATGCACGTCATCTTTAGATTTAGGTGTGGATTTTAAACCCGTTGATACCGTAGTTCAGATTGGCTCTCCAAAAGGTGTTGCCAGGTTTCTACAACGCGCCGGGCGCAGTGGGCACTCCCCTAACGAAACTTCTAAGATTTATTTTCTGCCTACTCACGCGCTAGAACTTGTGGAGGCTGCAGCAATAAAAGAAGCGGCAAGAATACAAGATATCGAAAGCAGAGAGCCTATTGTAATGTCATTTGATACATTGATCCAGTACCTGGTTACTTTAGCCGTTGGCGATGGCTTTGATGATGAAAAGATCTTTTTTGAGATTAAGCAAACCCATGCTTTCAGGGAACTGCTGCCTCAGGAATGGAGCTGGATCATGCAATTTATTACCACGGGCGGGGATAGCTTAACAGCTTATAATGAGTTCAGCAAAGTGACAAAAAGCACAGATGGGCTTTGGAAAGTGGAAAGCAGACAAATTGCAATGCGCCACAGATTACACATAGGAACAATAGTTAGTGATGCCATGCTTAAAGTAAAATACCTAACCGGTGGCTATGTTGGTATGATTGAAGAATCATTCATATCACGGATGAAACCAGGAAGTAGCTTTACCCTTGCCGGCAGGGTACTTGAATTTATAATGGTTAAGGAGATGATGGTATTGGTTAGAAAAAGTAAACTTAAACAAGCCATTAGCCCAAGTTGGATGGGAGGCCGTATGTCGCTAACCGCAAATCTTGGTAGCGTACTTAGAAAGAAATACAATGAAACACTCGATAAGCAGCACGGAGATGAAGAACTCGATTTCATACTGCCCTTATTTGRGCGTCAGGCCAAGGTTTCTCATGTTCCTAAAAGCGACGAGTTTTTAATTGAACTGATCAATACCAAGGATGGTTACCATTTCTTTGCTTATCCCTTTGAAGGCAGACAGGTACATGAGATCATGGCTGCATTAATAGCCTACAGACTTGGACGCGTGCAACCAATAAGCTTCTCTATTGCTATGAACGATTATGGCTTTGAGTTGCTCAGTGAGCAGCCTATCCCTCTAGACGAAAATTCTATAAAAGACCTATTTAGCCCTGTAAACCTTACCGACGATATTGTGGCTAGTATAAATGCAACAGAAATGGCCCGACGTAAGTTCAGAGACATTGCCTGCATTTCGGGACTTGTATTTCAGGGATATCCCGGGAAATATGTTGCGAACAAGCACTTACAATCATCCGCTTCCCTATTTTTTAATGTTTTTAGCGATTATGATAAACATAACTTATTATTGCGTCAGTCATACGA
>NZ_JBFTNT010000411.1:0-3012 GCF_056397585.1 Pedobacter sp. 05L430
GGTATTTACGAAACGATTCAAGAGTTGATCCTTAGTTTTATTGGTATTTACGAAACGATTCAAGAGTTGATCCTTAGTTTTATTTTCGGCTTCTACGGGAATGTATATATGCTTCATCTGGCGCTCATCGCGTTTAAGAATCCCTTTATCTGCCATGATTTGCATTTGCTTAAGTGTAGAGGTGTAATTTACATCTCTTTGCTCATTCAGTGTGTCATTAACAAAGCGCACTGTAGAAGGGCCAAATTCCCATAAAACCTGTAAAATTTCAAGCTCCGCTCTTGTAGGCTCAGGAATAGCATCAATAGGTTTATTCTGTTTCATAACATAAAGGTAGGATAACTTTCGTACGAAACAAACAATATGTGAAATATTTTTTTTAAGCTTTCTTTTTAATATCGCTTATGATCTTAACAGCATGGTCTCTTGAGTTTTCTATAAACCATAAATGGGTATCCATACCTCCACAAACAACACCTGCCAAATAAATACCCTTTTCATTGGTCTCCATTGTTTGTGAATTGTGTTCCGGCAGGCACTTATCGTCTTCACTAAGCTTAACACCAAATTTTCTTAGCAACTCAAAATTGGGTTGATAACCGGTTAAGGCCAGCACAAAATCATTTGGTATGGTAATTATTCCCTCTGGTGTTCGAATATCAGCGGTATCATTTGCTATGCTAACCAATTCAGAATGGAAATAAGCTTTAATGTTTCCTTCCTCAATGCGATTCATAACATCCGGTCTAACCCAGTATTTAACCCGCTTACTTATCGATTCGTCTCGGACTACCATGGTTACATTGGCGCCCTTTCTATAGGTTTCCAAGGCAGCATCTACCGATGAATTACTGGCCCCAATTACAATTACATTTTGCATTGCATAATAATGCGGGTCTTTATAATAGTGCGCTACTTTGGGAAGATCTTCGCCGGGTATATCTATTTTGTTCGGGAGATCATAAAATCCGGTAGAGATGATAATATTTCTGGTAAGATAGCTTGATTTTGAAGTGGTTACTATAAAGCCAACATCTTGCTTCGCAACATCGTCAACAGATTCAAAAAGCTTTGTATTTAATTCAAATTTAAGTGCTACCCTGCGGTAATACTCTAATGCTTCGGACCTGGTAGGTTTAGGATTATTTGAAACAAAAGGAACTCCCCCTATTTCCAGTTTCTCTGATGTGGAGAAGAAAGTCATATTCTGAGGATAATTATATAATGAATTCACCAGACATCCTTTTTCGATGATCACATACGATAAGCCTGCTTTTTTTGCTTCAATACCGCAGGCAATACCAATTGGCCCTGCTCCTATAATAAGTATATCTGTAACTTCCATTTTATTATTAACTCATTGAAGGAAAAGATATTCCCTTAATTTTCCTAAATAACTCAACAGCATAGATATCTGTCATTCCTGAAACAAAATCCAATACGCTTTGGATTTTAGAATAAACATCATTCTTCTCTGTTAAAAATTGCTTCGGTATCAATTCAACCAGTTTCTTATGGTATTTTGATTCGTTTTGCAGGTAGGCTGGAATAAACTCTTCTAAAAGCCCGCCCATTACCTGATAACCTGCTACTTCGATCTGTACAACAGAAGAATAGTTATAAATTTTTTTTATTGAAATCTTTTCTATTTCTTTCATTACGGATAAGAATGGCGCTTCAATAGCATCCATCAAACTTATATTGAAGTCACCGTTTAATATCGATTCCTGTTCCTGATAAAATACATTTGAGCATTGCCATATCAATGTGCTTATCGACTTTGCCCTCATGAGCGTGATTTTGGCATCATCATCTTCCATTTCAGCTAGCCTTGATGGCATTTTAACATCATTACACAAAGGCAAAAGTAAAGTTTCAACTTCCTTGTACGAAAGGATTTTTAAACGATGTGCATCCTCCAGATCAATAATATTATAACAAATGTCATCTGCTGCTTCTACTAAATACACAAGTGGGTGTCGCTTATAAATCAAAGGCGATTCCTGAACCTTAATAAGATCCATCTCTTCAGCAATCTTTTCAAATCCGCTTTGCTCTGACTGGAAGAAACCGTATTTTTTAGTATAAATATTCTTTTTATTATGGCCTGCTACAGATGCACATGGATATTTAGCTATCGCAGCAAGTGTAGAGTAAGTTAATGCAAATCCTCCTGTTCCTTTTCCTGCAAATGGGTGGGTTAATATTCTTAATGCATTGGCATTTCCCTCAAAATGGATCAAATCTTCCCACTGTGCCTCATTTACCTGTTCCTGATATATCTTCCCATCACCACTGTTAAAATAGTGCGATATGGCTGATTCACCAGAATGACCAAAGGCCGGATTACCCAGATCATGAGCCAAGCAAGCAGATGCAATAATGTTTCCTATTTCACATAGCAGCGGACAGGTTTCATCTATATTGGCATCTGAGTCTTTTATCCTGTTGTAAAAGATCGTACCCAATGATCGCCCAACACTCGCAACTTCCAGGCTGTGTGTAAGTCGGTTATGAACAAACACACTGCCTGGTAAAGGAAATACCTGGGTTTTGTTTTGTAATCTTCTAAAAGGCGATGAAAATATGATCCTGTCATAATCTCTTTGAAACTCGGAACGAGCTTCTTTTTGATTTCCAGTAAACCTATCTTCATTTCCCCATCGTTTTGATGACAATAACTTTTCCCAATTCATAGCTTAAAAATAAGCACGAAGTTAAGGTATTAAATCAGTTTTCCATGAGCCATCTATCAACCTCAAAATACTCAGTGGGTTACTGTTTTGTAATGCTGCAGGAAGTAATTCATCTGGAATATCCTGATAAGACACCGGTCTTAAAAAACGATAAATTGCTGCAGTACCCACAGATGTTGATCTTCCATCGGTGGTTGACGGGAATGGTCCACCATGTTGCATTGAATGACAAACTTCTACACCTGTAGGAAAACCGTTATAGATCACACGACCCGCTTTTTGGGTGATTATATCAATTACAGGAATCAAATTACCT
>NZ_JBFTNT010000412.1:0-3009 GCF_056397585.1 Pedobacter sp. 05L430
GGGTTAGTTCAGATTCTTCTTGTTGTTTAGGCTTTGGTGATTCTATTGCAGTAGGGGGCGCTATAGAATTATTCCCATTCATTAGCAAAACCTGTTTAGATAAGATTTCTAACTGCTGAGCGATAAGTCCCAGTGCGGAATTGTTGTAGTCGTTAGCGTTTCCAAATGAAACAGGTGCAACAACCTGATGATTACTTCCATTACGAACTGGCGTATTGTTTTGTATTGGAGCAGGGGTTTCCTGAACGGTGTTTTTATCTATGTAATCAGTCAACGATTCAATAGTTGGATATTCTTCATTTAATTTCCTAAATGTAACAGGCAAATTAAACTCTCTTTTCAAAGAGATTGCGATTTGAGTAAGTAATAAAGAATCTAATCCTATTTCAACGAAGTTTTGATTGGCGGCAACATTTTGCATTTCAATTCCAGATGCATCTTCTAATACTTGTCTGATTTTTATTGCCAGGTTATTTTTTTTCATTACAAGAGTGTTGTTGTTGTTTGGTTTATAGTTGTTGTCCTCGGGTATTAATTTGTTAATTGCAATTGCATCTACCCAGTGCTTCTTTCTATCAAACTGATAGGTTGGAAGATCTAATAACAATCTTTGCTGACCGTTATAAAAATTATCCCAATTTGGTTGCAGGCCACAATTCCAAAGCTGACCTAATGTGTTTAATAGAATGCAATAATCGTTCTCATTATTTGCCAGGCTCTGCATAGCCCTTACAGAAGTTGATTTTAGTGCAGCAATTTGCCTTACAAGGGTTGTAGTTACCGATCCTGGACCCACCTCCAGAAAAATTGGAGAATTGTAAGTAAGTATTGTATCAATAGCTGTAGAAAATTGTACCGTGTTTCTTAAATGGCTTGCCCAATATTGTGGATTTATTGCCTCTTCATCGGTTAGCAGTGAGCCGGTAGCTGTTGATATAATTGGAGTTTTAGGGGCAGATAGAGCGATTCCAGAAACTACTTTTTGAAAATCATCAACTATTGGATCCATCATAGATGAATGGAAGGCATGGCTGGTAAAGAGTAGTTTGTTAGGGATCTCTTTAATATCAAGTAGTTTGCTGAATTCCAATATTTGATTTTCCGGACCTGCTATTACGCAAAGTTTCGGGCTGTTTACTGCTGCGATAGATAGTCCTTCGCTTAAGAAGCTGGCTATTTGATCTGACTCGCTTCTTACGGATAACATAGATCCTGGAGGAAGTGCATTAACCATTGCCCCCCTAACTGCAATTAGTTTTAACCCATCCTCTAATGAAAAGACTCCCGAAAGGTGTGCTGCAACATACTCGCCAATGCTGTGCCCGCAAAGTAGCGTAGGCGTGATACCCCAATTCATCCACAGCCTGGCAAGTGCGTATTCAATTACAAAAAGTGCTGGTTGTGTGTATCTGGTTTGTTTTAATAGTTGTTCGGCTTCGTCATTAGATGAATTGGTAAATATGATCTCTCTAATGTCACGATCTATATATTGCTTAAGAATTTCGGCACAGCAATCTATAGCTTCTCTAACTACTGGCTCGTCCTTATATAGATCAGCAGCCATATTTAGGTATTGCGCACCTTGGCCTGGAAATGTAAATACAATTTCTTCAGGCACTTCGCGAAGATTATTTGTGGTACCTGTTTTAGGTAGTTCCAAATTGAGTTGGCTGACAATAGATTCAATGTTGTTTACAACTGCAAATCTTCTATAAGAGAAGTCGTTCCTTGTTTTTTGAAGAGTATAAGCAATGTCCGCAAGATTAGTATTCTTATTCTTTTTTACATAATTAGATATTGAGGATGCGTATTGTTCCCTGCTGTTCTCTGATTTGGCCGACCAGGTAATTAAGTCGTACGGCCTGCCGGTTGATGACTCTGATTCCAGATTTTCATATTCTTCAACAATCACATGTACATTTGTACCTCCAACACCAAATGAACTTACGCCCGCAATTCTTTTAGTTTCAGATGTCCAATCACTCAGGCTATTGTTAACATAAAAAGGGCTGTTTAGAAAGTCGATGTTCTTATTTCCCTGTTTGTATCCCAAAGAAGCGGGTATTTTCTTGCGATGTAGAGATAGGCAAGCTTTAATTAAGCCCGTAACGCCGGCGGCCTGCGTAAGGTGACCGAAATTGCTCTTAATTGATCCTATAGCACAAAACTGAGTTTTACTCTGATGACCAAAAGCTTTAACCAATCCATCAAATTCAATTGGGTCGCCAATTGGGGTTCCGGTGCCATGTGTTTCAATATAGCTGATTTCTGAAGCATCAATATCTGCATCTGTTATTGCCTCTTTAATTGCATTTGCCTGGCCTTCAGTGTTGGGAGCTGWAAAACTTCCTTTTTCTGCACCATCGTTGTTTAATCCAATACCCTTAATAACGCCATAAATAACATCACCATCACGTTTGGCGTCTGTTAATCTTTTGAGTAGAACAACACCGGCACCGTCACTAAATACAGTTCCTGTGGCATCATTGTCAAAAGGACGGCAATGGCCATCAGCACTCAACATGCTACCTTCCTGATAAATGTGTCCGCTGTTAATAGGAGAGGTGATGCTGGAGGCCCCAGCGATAGCTGCATCACAATAACCGGAACGAAGGCTTTTTACCGCTTCTGCCACCGCAAGTAACGAGGTTGAACAGGCAGAGTTTACACTAACAGCCTGTCCCTTTAGGTTTAAATGATAAGCCGTTCTCGAAGCAATATAATCTTTTTCGTTTACTGTAAGTACTTGCAGGCTTCCAATGTTTTCTATTAAATCGGGATATTGTAATAAATTGTTTACATAATAAGTATTACTTCCACTACCTGCATAAATGGCGACTTTTTTAGAATAAACAGGGAATAAATGCCCCGTTTTTTCCAATACTTCCCAAGCTATCTCTAAGAATATTCTTTGCTGCGGATCCATCAAATCTGCCAGTTTCGGATTAATTCCAAAAAAGGCAGGATCAAATTTTTCCGCATCTTTAATTATCCCTCTCGCTTTAACAT
>NZ_JBFTNT010000413.1:0-2953 GCF_056397585.1 Pedobacter sp. 05L430
GTATGATATTATATGCAGATAACGTTACTGCCAGAACTACATTTATCCCAGCGGATAAACTAGATCCAAAAGTATTTGTTGTTGTTGATACAATGAAAGTAGGCGAAGTTTCTCAGCCTGTTTCTTTCACAGATCCAGATGGCAAACAAGGATATAAGATTCTTTATTTAAAATCTAAAATCCCGCCACATAAAGGAAACCTGGAACAGGATTATTCTAAATTCAAAGAGAAAGCACAACAGGATAAAATCGATAGAATGTTAAGTGAATGGTTCGAAAAAAGAAGAGAAAACACTTACATCAGAATTGACGAAGATTATGATGATTGTGATGAATTGAAAATTTGGACTAAAAATTCAACTGCTAAAAAATAACGCGTATGCAGTTTGAAAATGATATAAAGGCAGTAGATGCGTTGCATCAAGCTTATAACAACATTAGAACCGAAATAGGGAAAGTTGTTATAGGTCAGGAAGAAGTGGTAAAATCTGTTTTGATTTCCATCTTCAGTAATGGTCATTGCTTACTGGTTGGCGTTCCAGGGCTTGCCAAAACGTTGCTTGTTCAAACTGTTGCAGACGTAATGGATCTTAACTTTAACAGGATTCAATTTACCCCAGATCTAATGCCCAGCGATATTATCGGTGCGGAAATATTAGGTGAAGACAGAAATTTTAAATTCATAACCGGACCTATATTTTCAAATATAGTTCTTGCAGACGAAATCAATAGAACGCCACCAAAAACTCAGGCAGCTCTTCTTGAGGCAATGCAAGAGAAGGCTGTCACAGCAGCGGGACAAAGGCATGTATTACCAAATCCATTCTTTGTGCTGGCKACTCAGAACCCTATTGAGCAAGAAGGCACATACCCTTTGCCTGAGGCTCAACTAGATCGATTCATGTTCAATGTTCTACTCAGCTATCCTACATTCGCTGATGAGCTTACAATAGTAAAGAACACGACCAGCAACAACGACGTTAAGCTTAAAAAGATAATAGACGCCAAACAGATTCAGTATTTCCAAAAATTAGTAAGAAATATTCCTGTTGCAGACAATGTAATCGAATATGCCGTAAAGCTGGCAAGTAAGACCCGTCCTCATACAGCCTTGGCTACTGAAGATATTAATAAATATATAAGCTGGGGCGCAGGCCCAAGGGCATCCCAATTCCTTGTTATCGGAGCAAAATGTCACGCCGCGATATCGGGGAAGTATTCACCGGATATTGAGGATGTTCAGGCTGTTGCTGAAGCTATTTTACGCCACCGTATTGTGCGTAACTATAGAGCTGAGGCTGAAGGATTATCAATTGAACAGATCATTAAAAACCTGTTTTAGGTTAATTTTCTTCCAGTACCTTTTTATAAATATTAGGGTAATCAGTAACAACCCCATCTACGCCCAACCCGATTAGGTACTTCATATCTTTGATTGAATTTACTGTCCATGGTATAATCTTAACACCCGCCTCATGGCAGCGTTCTACCAATCCCTTACCTACTAATACTGAATAAGGGCTATAAACAGTTGGCTTAAAGCCAAGGTCAGCTATATTCACCTCAAAATCAATCTTTTCATCAATTAGCAAAGCTGTTTTTATTTTGGGGTAATTTTCGTGCAGATATTGTAGCGTTCTCACATCAAACGATTGTATGGTTACTCGTTTAGTTAGTTTCTTTTTAATCACGATCTCCATAATCAAGTCAACAAATTCTGCCGGTTMCGGATGGAACTCATTATCTCCTTTAGGAATAGTTTTAGTTTCTATGCTAAAATTAGGTTTTGGCAATTTTTTCTTTTTTGCATAACTCTCTACAGAATCTATGGTCTCTTCCAAAAGTGGTTTATAAGCTTGCATTTTTTCCTGATATGGGAATCTGCTATGTACCTTACTTCCAACATCAAATTTTTTGATATCAGCATAATCCATTTTATACATGTTATAACTCTTTTGGTTTTTGAGGGTTATAGGTTTTCCATCAGGACTAGTACTAATTTCAAAATTAAAATAGGGCTCTTGAGACAGTACTACCTTTTTATCTTTAGAAATCACCACATTCATATTTAGGGCATTAACACCCAGATCCAATGCCCTTAGCATACCAGGGATTGTATTTTCAGGCATTATTCCGCGCGCACCGCGATTACCTTGCAGATCGAATTTCTGCGCCATTGTTTGAAGAACGGTAATTAATATTGCTACTGTTAGTATAATTTTTCTCATTTGCTTTACTATATAAAAGAAAAGGTTTCTTAAATCAACTCTTTAAGAAACCCTTTCGTGATAAATATGATTTATAAAATAACGCTTTCTCCCGCTACATGTTGTTAACGTTCTGCAGGTGCAAATACCATTGCAACAAGGTTCCAGTTAAAATCAGCCTGACGTTCATAAATAAATACATAGTTGAAGCTCTCTCTTAAATCAGCTTTATAATCTACTGTTGCAACACCATATGTATAGGCTAAATCACCTCCATCGGCTTTATCCACCTTTGTAGTTTTTAACGACACCTTACTCATCATGCTATTTAAAAATGCAATTGCTTTATCCTTGCCAATAATAGGTTCATAACCTGGAAACAAAACTCTTGCATCCGAATTTAAGAATCCCGCAAAAGCCGATACCCCATAAGATTTAAGGGTAGCACTTAGGGTCTTTTCTGTAGTAGCTATTATATTCGCTYCTGTTGCACGTTCTTTATCATTTAAAAACTTTGGTTTATGAAAATCCTTTGGTTCTATAAACTCTTCTGTTACCTTATTTAATGGTTTATTATGTGTTGTACCAAGGTCTAAGACAAGTTCCCATTTCCCATTAACGGCCTTCCATATTGAAAGGTATTGTCCATAAAGGGTTTCTTTCCCGGCTAAGGTAAAAGGTCCTGTGGTAAACCCCCAGTCTCCACTTCTTGATACTTTTGCGTACACTGGTGTCCAGCTTAAGTC
>NZ_JBFTNT010000414.1:0-2953 GCF_056397585.1 Pedobacter sp. 05L430
ATGCATTGGTTCCGGTGAAAGGAACACCATTAGAATCGCAACCACGTGTTCCAATTTGGGATATGGTTAGAATGATTGCTACAGCACGTATTGTAATGCCGAATTCGGTAGTGCGATTGTCGGCAGGTAGAAATGAAATGAGCACACTGGAGCAAGCATTTTGCTTTATGGCAGGAGCAAGCTCTATTTTTGCCGGTGATAAATTACTGACTACACCAAACCCGGCGTTTGTTGACGATATGGCTATGTTTGAACTGTTGGGCTTAAAGACCAGAGATGCTTTTAAAAATGGAAGACCTGCGAATACACTTGCAGATAAACAGACTGAGGCAGCAGTTTAATCATTAGAGAATTTTACATAAAAAGAGACCCAGACGTAATGCCCGGGTCTCTTTTTATGTAATAAAAGGCCTTACAAAGCTGTAACCCTTGTTTCAATATTGCCTTTAGTAGCTTTAGAATAAGGACATGCCCTGTGTGCTTTTTCTGCCAGGTGCTGAGCTTCTTCGGTAGTTATCCCTGGAATATGTACATCCAGATCTGCTGATAAAACAAAGGCGTTTCCATCTTTATTAAAAGACACCTGAACATCTACAGTTGCCTCGGAGGTATCAACGCCATCGTGTTGTGCAATTGAGCCGAGTGCGCCTAAATAGCAGGCTCCCCAGGCAGCGGCAAATAGTTGCTCCGGATTTGTTGCACCGCCTTGTCCGCCTAACTCTTTTGGTTTTCTTAAATCGAATTCTATTATTCCGTCACTAGATTTGATATGTCCATCGCGACCGCCTTTAGCGGTTACAGATGCAGTATACAGTTTTTCCATATTTTTCATTTTACAATGAAATTATAACAACAGCGGCAGAACTAAAGTTTTACAATTTAATTTTTTCTGATAGTTTATAGATATCGTACGCTACCTTTTGGATCATGTCAAACTGCTCTGCAATGATTATCTCATCACTTTGCTCATCATCGTTAACATTCATATTTCTTCTGATTAATGGAACGTTATTAACCACTCCGGTATTTTTGAACAGATTCTCAGAAGCTAAGTTTAGCAAATAGATGGTGTTTTGTGTGATTGGATTTAGCTCTTCAAAATTTGAAAAAACAAAGGAGTGGTCTTTGTTATACAAAGATAATGTAGCTATATAAGAGGATAAGAGGTGATTTAGGGCAGTAAACTGATGTAACTCCTTCATCATGATTTGCTTGCTTTTTGGCTCAGAAAACATACGCTGAAATAGCGAGGCCAGATTTGCTGTTGTTACATAAACTTCTTTTCTGGCTACCTTATAGTTAGTTAGATCTGTAACCTGCTCTGAATAAAACAGCTTAACCTGTTCAAAGTATCTTATGTTTGCGGTTAGCGTGTCCATCATGGCCTCCTTGAGCTTTTCATACTCCCAATTTGGAAACAATGAATAGCTGGCCAGCATTGCGATACCTGATCCTATTAATGTGTCGTAGATTCTTTCGCGGGCCAGGGAGAGACCTCCAAGGCCAAGGAAATCAAATAATACTAATATATAGGGTGTCATGAAAAGTACACTTACTACGTAATTTTTGCGCTGAAAGCTGTAACAGCCAATCATACATATCAGTAAAATCACAAAGAGGGTGTTTTTATCGTCAATGTAGACCAATATTCCCATACCAACGAAAGCACCAATTACAGTGCCTATCAGACGCTCTATATTTCTTTTTTTAGCTAAACTAAAACCTGGTTTAGAGATTACCAGTATGGTTAAGAGTATCCAGTAGCTATGAGAGAAACTTAAAGATTTTGCGACAATAAAACCAATAAGCATTACTATAGCAACCCTTAATGAATGCCTGAAAGTTGAAGAGTTAAAGGTTATGTTTTCAAGTAATAGTTTAAAATCGATATTTTGTCTTGTAATGAATCTTTCAACCTCAATGTTACGTGGTTTAAGGTTCTTTTTCTCACTTTTATTGAAATATCCATTGATGGTTTTAATTCTAGATAGGATATTTTCTATGTTTACCTCAATATTCTTTAAAGCGATGATACCAAGCGTATTATATTGATTTTCCGTATTATTAACTTCAAGTGCAGTAATTTCATTTTTTAGTTTAGCTACATCTTCAATTAGCGAAGTGGGTAGGCTAGGGGTGCTTCCTGTTTTTAAGGAGAAGGCAATATCATCGAGCTCATCGGCTATTTTTATAATTACGGATTCGTAATGTATCAAAATTCCTGAAGCATCAAATTGTTCATGAAGTTGCTTGTAATTRTAATAGGTAGACATTACYTGYTCGAARAGATCGACCATATCTACAAAWACCAATAGGAGGAACCTGCCTTCGGGAGTTGTTTCTCTAACTATTTCTCTAGTTTTAAATAGAACTTCTCTAACAGCATCTTGTTTTTCATGTACGGTGACTTGCAATTGAAGTAAATCAGCATAATTATCGTCGTAATCTGTATTTTGACGATAAAATTTCGCTTTTGCTCTTAAAAACTCGCTAACCGAGTGGATTGAGTCACTAAGGGTTTGCTGAACAATTCGATATGGCCTTAATCTATAGAAAAAGTAGCTGAGCAACGTATACCAAATGCTACCAGCGAAAATAAGTAAAGCAGAGAACAGAACTTCCGTCCAGGGTCTAATGTCATCAATACTTAACACCATGATCAATAATGCAGCGGTTCCAATTGAAGCAGCTCTTAAACCATATAGAAAAAACATGGAGAACACAAAGCTGAAGGCAGCGATAACAATTCCTGTAAAATAAATATTGCTGTTGGTAAGCCCGACAATTATAAATATTAATGTGATTAAAACTGTGGTAATTAACATGGCATTTCTGCGATGTATAATTGGGCCAGGAGAATCGACAACGCTAGCACATAAAGCTCCCAATGATAAAGTCATACCATATTGAAGCATTCCAAACTGGGCTAAAATTAAAGAAGGACAAAGAACAC
>NZ_JBFTNT010000415.1:0-2949 GCF_056397585.1 Pedobacter sp. 05L430
CTTAATACCCTTTCCTGGTAAGCGCTTCTCTGTTCCTCAATAGGAAGGCTTAGATCCAGTACCACCACTTTTCCGTTATCTACCACCCCTCCAAAATCTCCCATCAGTTCTGCCTGGTCAAAGAAAGGGTTCAACCTGGAAAATACGGTAACGATCTTTTCATCTTTTAGGAAGTCCAGAAAACAATTCCTGAAATTATATACAAAATCTGAAGGAAGCTTGTGGAAATCCCTATTCGAAATCGGACCGCTATAACCATATACCGAACTCATATCATAGTATTCAGAATCCTGAATATCTCTTTTCAATAATGGGATAGCAATAAAATCACTCCCTTCTTCATAAACAAACAACATTGGAATTCCAGAAGTGTTATCCAATGAATGATAGGTCCATGAATGATAAAAATCATATTTCAAAGCCCTTTTTACAAGACCTTTCCACTCGGCCTCTTGTTCAAGTTTAACGATGTACTTCATGCCGGGTAAATTATTTTTAGTTATATAATCCTCTTTTATTACTTCCATTTTCAGATATTTATCACTACCTGGGATACCAACAAAACCTTGTTTACTATATATTCTGATGGCTGCATTATGTTCTTTATTTACTTCAAGTATTACCTTTTTCAGGTTTAGGGTAGAGAAAGCATAATCAAGAATAAGTGCTGTTGCCTTTTCTCCGATGCCTTTGCCCCAGCAGCTTGAGTCACCTATAAAAAGATGAAATTCGGCCTGTTGTTCTGAGATGTCAAGCAATTGCACGTTCCCGATATATCTCTTGCTATCTGTTAAGCAGATGGCAAATCTCTTTTGGTCAGTTCGCTTTAAAACACCCCTTAGCCAATCCCTCTCCACTTTCAATGTAATTGGCTCTGATGGATTGAAAGGTGTATACTTCCATATCTCCGGATTATTTCGCCATTTATAGGATATCATCGCATCCTCAAGTGCCAGAGGCCTTAAAAATATACTTTCGCTCATAATATTGTTTTTAATACATTAAGTATGCGTTTCATTTCAGAATGGGTATACCGATGATCTATTGGTATGGCGATAAGATGCGTTGTTAAATAATATTCATACATCTTTTTTGTAGTCCATTCCAGAACATTTGGCCAGTATGTAGCCACATATATTCTTTTTTCAAATAGCTTGTTTCTAATTTCGGTAGAAGAGATTAGCAGTGGATAGATCATCGGTCCATTTACAGAAGACGCATCAAATGAATAGTCGTTATAACTCTCCAGAAAATCATGAAGGTACATGAAGTTGGAATTTCTTCTGTATTTACACGCTTTATAATCTATACCTGATAAAATCGACTGAGATAAAGAAGACATTTTACGTATTGGGTTGTTGGAAAGAACAACATTATTTACAATAAAATCTTCGTACCCGCTTTCAATCCCCATGTCAATACTTTTTATCAGATGGGAAAATCTGTCTACCGACACATCTTTCTCTAGCTTTAGTCTTACATCACTAGTGCATTGAAGATAGGCCCCATCTGGTACACCAAAGAACTTTCGGCAAGAATAAAAAGTATCCACCCCCTCCAATGGCTCAGAAAAAAAAGCCTGGGAATTATCTACTATCAGATTTTCGAAAAGCTTACTTAGCCTTATAACGGTATCCTGTTTTAGTCCAAAATAATTTGTGTACAGCAGACCATCATCAGGACCTACCTCGAAATCGAGAACCGGATCCATATTTTCGTCAATAGTATAATATTGAAATTGAACACCCAACTTCTTAAGTGGCTCCAACATCACCTCACAGGTATAATAAGGTATGTGAACCAATTTATATCGCTTAACTTTGAGAATATATTCAAATGCATTCCTACCAGTATTTAATTTTATTAGCGAGGGATAAAATTCCTCACCTCTGGACAATTGTAATTCTAAATATCCTCCAATAGACTTCATTTTGTTTGAATATTGATTTTGCATTTTGAAAATAGGTTAACAATGGGATTGATGTATTTTGAATGAATCCAAAACGACTTAACTATTCCTGTCCCCTTTGGTACATTCTTTTATGAACTGGCTGATAATACTCATACAGATCCGTAGGAGTTCTTGCATTATAGCCTATAACTTGTCTAAGGTGGTCATTAAGTTCCTCACCAAAATCATAGCCTAATAATCTTGGATAATCAAGCTGTTGTTTCATAAACGGTTTTGTAAAGGCCATTGTAAGGGTCCTTCTTGGCTTGTCTGTATAATTTTTACCTGCAGCATGCCATAGGTTAGCGTCAAATAAAATAATGCTGCCTTTTCTTGCTACTGCTCTGTCCGCATAGTCATAAAAATATTGGTCGTCAGGCTTTTTATCATGCTTATGCGATCCGGTAAGCATGTATGTTGCGCCATTTTCTACAGTAAAATCATCAAGAATAACCATCATTTGGATCATAAGCTTAAATGATCCTGTAAAAGTTCTAACATCCCGATGAACATTCTGAACATACGGTTGTGCATTTCTTACATTAATTACCGCGCCTAATGAATTCAAAATGTAATTGCCCTTTAAGAAATGTATAATTTGCTCATGTGCATACTTTTGTTCTAAAAATTTTAATGTAAACAGCTGCTTCTCCACCAAGTGATGTAAGGTGCCATCCATATTTTGCGCAATGCCATTGGCTTCCTGTATCTTATGCCTTACTTCATAAGCCGGCAATAGGGAGTCATTGATTTCATCAAGTAATTCATTGCTTAAAGCATTTTCATATACGATCCAGCCGTATTCGCTGATCACCTTATCAAATATTGTAATATCAGCTTCCGAATAATCAAATTTATTGTTCATAATAGTACGTTTTATTTGTTATGCTTTGGTTTGCCTATACGCAGGAAAGAATGTAGACTGCTGGGTGAGCCCTACACCTTTTTGATGTAAAAGCGCATTATAAGATTCCTGGTCGCTAACGTAACACCAGATC
>NZ_JBFTNT010000416.1:0-2937 GCF_056397585.1 Pedobacter sp. 05L430
GTTAAAAACCTACGCATATCTTTGCTATGCTCACGATAACCATCGTATTCCTGCCAGCCATATGAAGCATAGCTATTCACTTTATCTCCTCCGCTTCTGTAGGTGGTAGCTAAACGGTGTAAGCCATAAGAACCAACAAGTGCAGAAGCTTCTATGCTTTGTTCCTGGTATGGCGATCGCTGTAATTGAAAGTTAATAACCCCAGCTGTTCCCGCACCATATATACTTGAAGCAGGGCCTTTTATCACCTCCGCTCTACCAATGCTGTTTACATCAAGTGCTTCAATTCTGGTGGTGCCATCGGCTTCTGTAACAGGGATTTCATTTACATAAACCTTTACGTTACGAATGCCGTAAGATGCACGCACGCCATTACCTCTTATTGAAATTCGGGCTTCCGAGAGCGTGCTTTGATCCATTCGGACCCCAGGAATTGAATTTAAAGCAGGTTGCAATGAAACTGCACTTCCACGGTTGATATCTCTTGATGTGATCAACGATAATCCTCCTGCCGTTTCCTTGTTGGTCTTGTTTTCACTGTAGCCTGCAACCCTAACCTCATTGAGGCTTACTCCATCTGCTTCTAGCTGAACATTCAGATCGTTTTGATAGGCGTTGATTTTAATGGTCTGTGATTTGTAACCAGGTAAGGTCGCTTTTAGTTGTCCATCTAGCTGAGAGCCATCGATTTCAAAGTATCCTTTTACATCAGACTTACCTACTTGTTGAGCAGTATTTGTTGTTAAAATAACACCAGCTAATGGCTGACGTGTTTKAGAGTCGTAGATACGACCTTTAATAAGCCGTGTTTGAGCTTGCGTATGACAAAATATCATAGCCAGCCCCATAGATATATATAAGTATCTGAATAGGTGCATTGTAAAAAATTAAAGTATAATTGTTATTCCATGAAAATAGCAGAATGTAACATTCTGCGGTAAGCATTGACTATGCCTGAGGTGGATGGAATATAGCAGCTGAATGCCTTGGAAGTGCAAAAGGCAGTTCAAAAGGGTTAATTACTTTAATCAGTTGGGGTAAAAAATTGAAATTTGTTTTATGTATGATAAGTGCTTCCTGAAAATGACCTTTTTGTGCAGCCCGACTTTGGTTCTTTTCTTTCTCTTCGGCCTGCTTAAGCTTTTTCATCAGGTAACACTTCCCATTGCAATGCATCATTGGTTTGTCTCTGTTCTCACAAAGTTCCGAAGCAATGTAATTCTTGTTCAGCTCAAATCCGGCATAGATGAAGAATCTGCTGAAATTAGCAGTCAACATCATGAAGATTAAAGAAAAAGCGATTAGGCCTCTKAACATAATTGCTGCAAAGGTAATGCTTATACGATATTAAACAACATATTTATTTCTTTGTACCAAAAGATAATGCTATAAATTTTATTTCTAAAGTCGTTTGATCTGAATGGATCTAAAATGTAACATTTCTTTTCTCAGTTCTTCTAATAGGTTAGTCTGGCGCTACAAAATGTAAAAAATCATCAATCACAATTTAAGTATCCTGAATGCTACAATTTACCAACTTCCGAAAATCATATGGTTATCATCCGATTTTACAAATAGAAAGCCTAAGGATTGAGCCTGGCATCTATTGGATAAAAGGTGTTAATGGTTCCGGAAAAAGCACTTTATTAAAGTCCATTGGCGGATTTCTCTTCTTTGAGGGTGAAATATTATTGAACAATGTGAGCGTTAAAAAGGATAGCGTTCCTTATCGAAAAATGGTAAATTTTGCTGATGCAGAACCTATTTATCCTGAATTTTTAACCGGATGGGAAATGATTGCCTTATTTGCAAAAGCAAAACAGGCAACCCCTGGTCAGGAATTGTATTTCATAAAAAGCATGAAAATGGAAAGCTATCTGAGCAATGCAGTGGGCTCTTATTCTAGTGGAATGCTTAAAAAGCTCTCCTTAGTGCTTGCTTTTTTAGGTAGGCCTAAAGTAATTCTGCTTGATGAGCCCTTGATTACTATTGATACGGAATCATTGGACATATTATGCCGGTGGATACTGAAAAAGCATGAAGAAGAAAACACTACTTTTCTTTTGTCGTCTCATCAGCCATTAAGTGAAGTGTTATTAACGAAAGCCCGGGTACTGCTGGTAGATAAACAAACACTTACAATGGAGAAATGAGACAATCGCCGTTAACTAATGTATTGATGAAAATTTTCTCGTCTGGTTTTTACCGGATGCATTCTGGAATGTTGATTTTCCTTTTTGGTACAATACTCTGTTATTGTTTTTTTATAAATACACTGGGGAGTGTTCCTATATGGGCATTTACGGTTTGGAATCTGATGATTACGCTATCATTGGTAAGCAGTCCGGTAATAATGGGTTTTTTCTGTTTGGCTGCTTTTATTTACACAATTAAAAGCTGGCAATATGTTACCACACAATTGATGGCAAAAAATAACGAATTCCTATATCACAGCATTTCCTCATTTGGCAAATGGCAACAATTTAAGAGTTGGTTTTATGTGCAGTTTAACATATTTTTTCCCCTGATAATCTACGTCTTATTTGCCATCATAATTGGCTTTAATTTTGGACATTACCTTATTCCTGTTGCTATTTTACTTTATATTTTGGCGCTAATAATTGTTAGTGCATGGATATATGTGATACGCTCAAATAGATTGATAGATATCGATAGGCAAACTGTCCTGATCAGGTTACTGAGGAACTGGAATAAGCCCTTTTTTCTTTTGTATACATTCTTTGTTTTTGACAAACTTAAAATCACCTATCTAATTACAAAATCGATCTCCTGGGCACTTATTGTTGGAGTATTTGCTGTTTTCTCAGATATTAAGGATAGATCTCCCGTTCCCAACTTAGTTGTATTAATGATCGTAACTGCGCATACTTTACTTATCTACAGTGAATTTCGTTTTAACGAGAAGTATCTTTATTT
>NZ_JBFTNT010000417.1:0-3710 GCF_056397585.1 Pedobacter sp. 05L430
GGGTAGTATAGTCATCGGTACCTCCATGAACTATTATCCCTCTGTCAATGATGTTTTTGATATCGTTTTCTTCAATGCTCCACCTGTCAGTAGTAACTGAAATTGAACCGTGACCCTTGCTGTCTAGTTGAATATTCCCGATGTCACCAGAGTGATATGCAGCAGATCCCCATTTACCATGTGCCTCGTTTGTAGGGTTCCAGTGTCCATGCGTATTATTTCCCATGTCGCCACAATCTCCATGCTCATGAAAATGAACAGCTACAGTACTGTCGGCCCTTGCCGGAAAATTAAGTTCCAAATCCATTCTCATCTTCCCGTCTTTTAATTGATAGAATTTTGCCAATCCAATGTCTTTGGCATCAGCTGTTGTTGCAAGTTTTGCCTGTGCTACTTCAACTTCTGCGGTAGGAGAGCAAGAAGTAAATAATGCCACTATTGCTATAATGGCGATGGTTAAATAATTTTTCATATCCTTATATATATTGGTAATTACTATTTAGAACAAAAGCCATCACTTTAAGTTTTATAGAATTTGTGTTTGGTTGGCAGAATAGAATAAATTGGAGCAACTTTTGATATGAGTGTGCGTACTTGCTAAATTAAAATAGAGTATTATATTTAAAAACTTAAGTAAAAAGGAGATTACATACAGATGAGAAAATACCTGATAATTTTATTGTTATGCTTTACATCCACAGCATTTGCACAGGAAAAATATTGGCAACAGCATGTGAATTATAATATAGATGTTGCTCTTAATGATCAAGATAAGTCTTTAAAAGGCTTTGAAACTATAGTATATAAAAACAATTCCCCATCTGAGCTTGACTTTATCTGGTTTCATATTTGGCCAAATGCCTATAAACAGGAATCTACGGCGTTGTTTCAGCAGATAAAGAATGACACTTCCCGTGTTAAAAAGTTAGATAAATACACGCATGGCAGTATCGAAGGCCTGAATTTTAAAGTAAACGGTAAAACGGCGGAAACCGAGGCCCATCCTAATCCTCAATATATCGATGTAATTAAGTTAAAACTAAAGTCGCCCTTAAAGCCTGGTGATTCAGTTACAATTACAATTGATTTTAAAGTAAAATTACCTTCTTATTTTTCCAGATCCGGTTTTGCTGATGGCGAGTTTATGGTTTGCCAATGGTATCCTAAGCCTGCCGTGTTTGATAAAAATGGCTGGCACGAGTTTCCTTACCTTGATAATAGTAATTGGGTTGGCGAATATGAGTATCCGGTTGTACAGGTAGTAGAGGGGCCGGCAAACAACTCAAGCGGGGGTATGGAATATCCTACCATTACTTTAATTACGAGTCCCGATGCTAAAAAGGAGTCGTTAGACGGTGTTATTGCACATGAGATTGGCCACAATTGGTTTATGAGTATGCTTGGTAGTAATGAAAGACAACATACATGGTTGGACGAGGGCCTAAACACTTATTTCCAATTCAGATACGAGGCTGAAAAATACAGAGCCAACTCCATATTTGGTGATGCTATTCCCGCAGATGTTAAGGCTTTACCTGAAAAGGAATTTCTAGATCGTACTTATGGTGCAATGGCCAGTATCCCAATGAAATCGGCTATTGAAACACCTTCAGATAAATTTACTTCATCTGATGATTACAGCATGACATCTTACATCAAAACTGCTTTATGGTTGTATATCCTCGAAAACTCTGTTGGAAGAGATAAAATGGATATAGCCTTTAAGCATTATTTTGATAAATGGAAGAATAAACATCCACAACCAGAAGATTTAAAGGCTTCGTTCGAGGAGTCTTTAGGCACGAATCTGGATAAGTATTTCGAACTGCTTAATAAACCGGGATCATTTAGTGAACAACCATAGATGTTTTACCGGACATTTAAGATTATTTACCGACAGTTTTCTATAATACAGCCCCCTTATCATTGATGAACGTTGTTTTTGCAAGTAGTTTTGAAGAAAAAAAAGCTATGGAAACTTTAGATAACAAAACCAGATCAAATCGCCATTTCGGAATGGGTATTTTTTTACTTGTGATTGGCGCTATCTTCTTATTGAGAAACATTGGCCTTAGTATTCCATTCTGGGTGTTGAGCTGGCATACATTCTTTTTGGCTTTTGGATTATTAATAGGCTACAGGAAGAACTTTAAAGCAGGTGGGTGGGTATTTTTTGTGATACTTGGAGGTGTATTTACTTTAAAGGACCTGATATTCTTTGATATTTCACAATATACTACTGCATTGGTTTTAATAGGTGTAGGGCTTTATATGATTTTCAGACCTAAGAAAGATGTTCAGTTTTGTGACTTCGGAAACAGAAAATAATTAAATCTATCATATATTTAAAAGAGGCAGCCGCGGTTGCCTCTTTTTTGTGCTTCTACAATCTATTAATTCAACGCAATCGTTTGATTAGCAGATGTACTTAAGTAATTTGTTTTGATATGAACAGTACCAGATCTGTCATTAGCATTGAAAAAATACCCCGTACTGGCCTTCTCAAATTGTTGCAAATTATTGTAAGCTTTTAACTTTTTGCCATTAACACTAACTTTCTTAGGTGCTTTTGGATTATGTACATCAAGCAAATAAACTCTTTGCTTGTTCTTACCTTCAAAATCTCCTTTGGCAGCATTTATTGTAATTTGTATACCAGTAGTGGCATCAACTTCAATCAATGTTTTTGCGAATGCACCTTTTCTATGATCTCTGGTTAGTCCGTCATCCTCATACATATCAAATTTAGATTTTTGGAACGGATAAATGTCTAACGTTAAGCTGTCAGTTTTTTTCTCTCCATCGTAATCCATTTGAGGATACATTGGTATAATTCCGCCTTGTTTAACAAATAGCGGCAGTTTTTCTAAAGGCGCGGAATAATTGTTCACCCAGGTGTTGCCGGTGTAAGCCTTACCATCCCAATAGTCATACCATGTCCCTTTGGGCAGATAAATACTGTCTCTTTTGGACTCACTTTTATAAACTGGTGCCACTAATAGTGATTCACCGTTCATGAACTGATATTGAGTTTGTTTACCTTTAGTAACCTCATCCTCGGGAAACTCAAGAACCATAGCTCTTGATGCCGGGATACCGGTTTCATAGGCCTCTTCACAAAGCGTGTACATATACGGAGTCATGCGCATCTTTAATTGAAGGTATTTCCTATTGGTAGCAGAATTAACTTCCCCCTGCAGATAAGGCTGCTTGTTCTTTTTGGCCCAACCACTCATAACCATTAAAACAGGAGTGAAGCATTTCCATTGTAAATCTCTTACATAAGTAGAATCACTGCCTCCAAAAATACCATCCACATCGCCCGTTGCCGCATTTTGAGCAGACAATCCGGAACCAATAATAGTCGGAATGTGAAAACGGATATACTCCCAGTTACCACTTTGATCTCCGGACCATACTGTTGAATAGCGCTGTGTACCAGCCCAGCCCATTACACTCCAAATAAAGCCACGGGCATTACTATTGTTCTCTATACCTTCATAAGCAGCCTTACAGCCGTCTAATGCATATTTATAACCCGGACCAACCCACGCAACATCTAATTTTGCTAATCTGGATCCGTATTCTCCAACCTCCTTCGCAATTTTTTCTACCCCGTTTTCTGTCCAAAGTCCAGTGTAAAAGCCTCTTTTCTTTAACTCTGCAATGGTTGAATCCAGCTTGGTATAACCACATCCGTAACCATCATT
>NZ_JBFTNT010000418.1:0-2882 GCF_056397585.1 Pedobacter sp. 05L430
GCCTTATTACCTGAGGGAGCAGGCACACCACCAGTTGGTGTGGTAATTGGTGATGCGTGGATTGATACAACTAATGACTCCATAAAAGTTAGGAGAGTATGATGAAAGTAAAATTCTGGCCTAAGGGTATGGGTATAACTACCAGGATTTGTAATCATCGGTACGATGCTGTAATGACATTTTCACACCAGACTGATGATAGATATCAGAATAGTATTTTTGCTGCTGAAGAATATGGCTTTAAAAATAATTTCTGTTTAGGTGCTTTTGTAAATAATATAACTGGAAATTATAGCGTAGGTATCTCTGAGGCTGAAGCCTCTGGTTTAATGAGGCATGACATATATTATCCAACTGAATATTGGAAAAATCCAATTACAGGAGTAATTCAAGTTATTCCTGATTGGGGTGTAACAACGTGGACATCAGCTGGTGCCGCCGTATTTCCTGTAACTGCCGGAACTACCAAGGCAAACAGGTATCCGAACCATGGCCAGCAAATGTACGATCTAAGTGCGGGAGCGTACGGATATGATGTTATAAATTCGGTATCAGGTACAAGTAATTTGAGTGAGTACGTTGGTGTGATTACCTATGTTCAGAACTGGCTAAAATCCCTTACAGGTAGATCGGTATCTGGTGGTAGTTATCGTCTTGGTATTACCAATATGTTTCCTCTGCAAGCTCCGAGATGGTTAGGTGTTAGAAACAGCGTTCCATCACCATCTGTAAATGGCGTTACTGGAAATACATTTTATGGCAATAGCAAGATTTCTGGCAAACTAGGCATACCAACGAGCTCAATATTTTCCAGACAAACATGGAATACGTACCCATCAACCTCAAGATGGTGGGATATGTGGAATAATGATGGTTTCACTAAAGCGCAAGCAACTACCTATATCCAGGCTCAAATTGCCTTAACGTTAGCAAACGGTGGTTGGTATAGGGATTTTTGTCACTGGCACGCGGCAAAGGCAGCAGTATCAGGTATAGCTTCGTTAGATGAATTTTTGAGCGTTGTCAGATCGGCTGTTGGTTCAAATTTCATTCACACTTGCAGTAATGGTGAGGCATTGGAGTACATGTACTTAAGGGAATTATCTCATCGTGCTACTGCTTATGAGTTGAATGGAGATGTTCATATAGTTGTTGATATGTATGATCAATTTAAGTCAACTTCAACCAGTGGAATACTTAATGATGTTCCATTAGATAAAATCAATACGCCTTTAACCATAAGCATTGATCTTTCGGCTTCTTCTCTTGCAGGGAAATTCATTTCATTGAATTACGGCAAGGCGATAAGTTTGGGTAGTGACCAATATTTGATCGAGGTGCCTCTTCTTTCGAAAGAAGAGGGTTTTATGTCAATAAGAATCAAAGAAGTAGTGAGTGCCAATTATAGAACATTAGCTAGGCCAACAGGATCTTTCAGTATAACGGGTGGTGTACTTTCAGGAACTACAAATATGCTTTGTAAAATAGTATTATTTAGTGTTGCTACTGGTGGTGCAGAATATGATAGTTTACCATTTTATAGAAGTTTACAATATGCAACTTCTCATTCGGTTGTTGTCCCTGCTGGTAATGATTACAGAGTAGGTATAATATCAGAGAGTGGTCAGGCTAATTTGGTAGTGGTTTAGTAGTTTATTTTCTATTCACTTGGGCAGGCCTAAACCCTAAACTATACATGTATAGTTCAGAATACCTAAATGCTACAACTTCTAGATGGGCTTGGTTTTTATCAAAATTTGATATGTCTTTAGTAGTCCAAGTTGAACCACCTATTAATTTTGGGAATAATGAAGGTGATATTTCGACATGTGAAGTAATAATTTCTTCATTTAAATGATTTTTTAATACTCTGTAGTCAGCAGGTGAAATTGAGGTTGATTTTACATCATGACCTTCATATCGATATACTATTTGCAGACGTACGACCGCTGTCGAGATCCCGCTTGTTGGATTAATGCAAAACAGTCCTTCTGGATCTACGTCGAAGTAAATTAACTTACCACTTTTATCGATTGGTTGCCTGTTAATAAAGTATCTTTTGTACATTTCGGATCTCCCTAAAATAATTCCATCCTTCATAAAAATGTAACTGAAGTCATCAATTTTATTACATTCTGTAGGTGCATTCTCGAGGGATGCTAAAAAGTTTAAAAAACAAGCGTGCTCTGTCTTTATCACGGGTATGGATAGTTCCATTGACCATTTCTTTTTAATAGCTGAATGAGCAGAATAAACCTCAATTCTTTCCTTTTTTGCATAATCAATAGCTGGCACAGAAAAGCCAGTATTACAAATTAAAATACCTTTTTGAGCCCTAACATCTTTTATAACCGACTTAAATTGACCGATTGTATTCACGTCTGCCTTTCTTGTCCAATCTTTGACTTGCACTATTATTAATATATCTATATCTAATATTTTAGATCTAATTGATAAGTCTATTTGCCGTTCGATTCCTGTATCCAATCCAAAAATATGGTCATCTTGAGTTATGATTGCATCGCCTTCTAACTCCTTATAGATTTGTTCAACTAGTAATTCGTATTCTTTTCCTTTTTTCATAAAAGAGCGTTTAATTTGGAAAAATTAACAATATCAATCTTCACCCAAAACTAAGTCTTTGAAAAATGCTTCAAGATTAGTATTGTCCAGAAAAATATCGGAGTCTTTAAATACTATTTTTTGCATTATTAATCTAAGGATATGATCAATCGATATCGAAAAGTCAATCAGCACCTGGTTGTCTTTATGTTTTTTGCTATCCAATGCTTGACCATGCATAAACTTAGATCTTACATCGTAAATATCTTTTACTGTTTTGTATATCTCTTTTTTAGTTTTTGAGGCTTCTTGATGTATAT
>NZ_JBFTNT010000419.1:0-2875 GCF_056397585.1 Pedobacter sp. 05L430
GTTGAGAACTGCACAAGAAGTAGCTCGCAGAATCTTAATCTTAGATTACCTTAATTATGTTGTTGATGAACCTGATTCTAAACAAGAAGTTATTGATTTTCTAAAAGAACAAAATCTTCATAAGAGTATCTCAGATAAAGAAAAACAGTTTTTTAAATACGAATTAACTGAACAGGACCGGATAAACATTTCTTGGCAGTCAGAAGCCATGCTTACTTTATTATGGGCGATTGGCAAGGTTGACAAACTGGAAATGCCCGTTGAAGAAACACAGGTATCCGAATGGCTTAGTTTGCTACCTGATCTCATGACAGATCCCAAAGAATTTATCGACGCTGCATTGCTACGTCCAATTCCAGAAATACTTGATCTCCTTGATTTAACCTATAGAATGCATTGGGCAGTGCGAAACGCCGAATTAAATAATTTGGATGCTTTAAATTTCGATGCTGGAATTATTCAAGAGCGCCACTATGCATTAAATTGGCTTACCTATTACAACGATGACTGGGACGATGTGGTAACTGACACCTAAAACCAAAAAAATGATAGAGTTAATAACCCGAAAACTCGTTTTTGATACTTATAAAATAATAACCTCGAAGATAGTTGAAATTCAGAAGTCCATGCTTGATGATGATCCTCTATTTGAAGATGGTGATGACGGTAAGTGGTATATGGAAATGCACGACGCAATAGACATTCCACCTCATGACATAAGAAGCTATTATAGCATTATTTCTTTTGATCATACCGATATCACTACATTTACAATTGCACTATCTGAAAAGCTTACAAGTTTGTTGATCAAACTAAATGTGAGCGATTTGATTGTTATCTCAGACCTGAAACTAAGTTTCGTTGGAAATTCAGACAATAAGTATCCTCCTTTCCAAAAAGCCACTCAGAAATTTAATGCGATAACAAAGGATTTAGAATATGATGAAGCTTTTAAAATTAGCCTGATTGACCTACCCACCTTTATTGAAATTATATTTTGGATAGAACGCTGTGATGCACGGGCTCCTGAGTTTATTTACTTTTGTGATGCAGATGAAAAGATTGCATTTTATTTATGTAAATCTGGTAGCATTCATATAATTGAATATGCCAATAAAATTCTTTCTGATGACCTAATTGAGAGTCTGGAAATGCACCTTATTAATGGCTATTGCGAAGAGAAATTTTCATCAAGCAGCAAAATCGAAGGCAGGATATCTAGTAGGTCTGTGTGACATTATAAGATTTGGTTCAATCTACAAAGCTTGAGCAAATGAGATTGAAAGCATGACTAAAATAAAAAGGACGGATATTTTTTTCATTGCGTTAAGTGTGCTACTCGGTTAGCCAATTTTTAATAAACATCAAGACTAACACGATGATAAACATAATAATTCCGTAAAAAGGAGTGCGAAATACCCAGTGCCTGTCGCTTGTTGGTATTCTGTCTAGTTTTTTGAGTTCGTTAGGATCCATAAAATAGGTATAAAGATTGCAATTTAAACTTTTATCTTAAAAAAGGAATAGCTGGCTGATAGAATACTTTTCTGGTATTGTAACTTCTTATCGTGTTTACAATGATGAAAACCAGATTAACAACATACAGTATGGGCACCATCAGTATAAATGATTCCATAGCGCCTAAATTAAAAATCTGAAATCCCCTAACTATTGAGCCGCCAATATGAAAGATTTGGGTAACAATCGGAAAAATAGAGAAGAACATAACTAAAATGCACCAGGATATTTGAAAGTTCAATAGCCTTTTACCAGTCTCATTTATGTATTTAATTTTGTCTTTTTTGAGCATCCACAGTGCCAATGGCACTACTATTCCCAGTATTGGAAAAGCTATAAAACTAAGTGCAGATAAATTTAGCACCACCAGAAAACCGCGATCCTCACTTTCTGTCCAATCTATCAATTCATCAGGAGTTACATTTAAAGCCTTTGCCAAACGTTGTAAGGTATCCCCTCTTGCTTCAGTCTCTCCTCCCTCAATTCGTTGAATTGTTCTTAGGCTAAGTTGAGATTTTTCAGCCAGCTCTTCCTGACTCATGCCTTTGCGACTGCGTAGTTCTTTAATCTTTTTTGCTAAGTCTATATTTTTCATTTTAGAACGTTTTATGTACATGACAAAGGTATTACTAAGGCCGAAATTGTTTTGCGACTTGTTTACGACATATTTACGTCATACATGTCTAATAGCCTTTGTTTACCTCTAAAAGCTCTAAATAACACTAAATCTACACGATAATTAAAAGTTAAAAAGCCCCTGTTGTCTTTCGCCATATTCCTTTAATACTTTATTCCTTTGAACCAGCAAATCTGTTACATATCGGTTAAGAAAAAGCACATTTGCCAGTTTCCCCAGAACTCCAAGCGGAGAAACATAATTAAAAACATCTGTCATCAATGTGCCTGCTCCACTTGCTTCAAAAATATGCTCGTGCCTAAATGACTTAAAAGCTCCGAAAACCATTTCATCCACAAAATAATCAGGAGATTTCATTTCAGYTATTTTAGAACTCAATCTCTGTACAATCCCAAAATGCCTGGCTTCCCATGTCACCGATTCATTTAATTCAATGAGCCCCGACATCTTTCCTGCAACAGCTCTTTCATTGGTATGTACCGTTGAAATTTGATGAAGATCGATGCTTCTGGCAAGATCAAAGACCGTTGCCCGATCAGCATTTATGAAAGTTTCTATTCTGATAATTGGCATATACAAATAAAGGAAATGTTTCAGTGGTTTCACCCCATAATCTAATCATAAAGAAAATGACTTTAAATTAGTTGACTTTGTCAACCATAATTATTATTTTTGTTTATGGATAAACATGATGTAGATAAAATCAGGGCTTTTAATAGG
>NZ_JBFTNT010000420.1:0-2814 GCF_056397585.1 Pedobacter sp. 05L430
ACCATATTCATTCCGGTAACAGTATCATAATGTTTTAGCACCTCTTCTGGCAGCGTAGCACTGGCGATCAGAAAGTTGGTTACCTCCAGTCCGAGTTGGCTAAAATAAGGCTGAATAAGCGGCTGCACCTTTTCGTTCAAAACAGAGAGATTTCCCGCCACATCTATCACTGCAATACCTGCCTGTGCCAGCACTTCCGCAAATTTTGCTGCAATGAAGTCCCGAATTCCCCATTCCAGTTCGGCAATGGTTAGCCGAGGATAGGTACCTGCGTATTCTTTAAAGAATTTTCCTACTTCTTTTATACGGAGATTGAACGAGCCGAAAGCACGGACACGCACTTGTCCAAATTGCTTATCTCTCATTAGCACTGGCACTGGTGTTCCCCATTTAAGGTTGATGAACTGGTGCGTATTAAAAAAATAAACATCAGCCTTGAAAGGACTTTGGAAACCGTATTTCCAACCTTTCAAACGTGTCAGCACCGGAATGTTTTCTGTTTCCAGTTTATATTTTCCAGCGGAAAATACATCTGCCAGCTGGCCTTCATTCAGAAATAATGCAGACTGGCTTTCCCGAACGGTTAATATTGCACCATTCTTTATTTCTTTGTCCCCATCTGCAAACTTCCACATCAACATGTTCGGATCGKGGGTTACAGATTCTATGATCTCAATAAACGGTAATTGCATACTCGGATTAGCTAATAATGAAGAATGAATAGAATTTGATAAGTACAAAATTCTGAACATTGGAATTGATTTCCAAGGTTTAGCTGTCTACAAAACAGCTACACAAAACACTAAAAGCATCTACATACCGTCTACACCCCATAGAAATCTGTAATACATAAAAGCGAAGGTTAGGGTTCCCTTACCTCTGTTAAATCTGCATAACCCCTCATTATAGAAACATCTTCTGAGTGTACCAGAAATTGACGTCTTTGAGCAGAAAATGTATATGTTATGTGAAAAATCCCTCTCACTTGCAATTCGCTATTGCCGTTATATCGAAAATAAGTGGGTTTTTGATCTGTTGTAGTGAGGTTATTTTCTGTTTCTGCTTTATAAGCAGAAGCATCAATAGCAGAATTAAATTGTAGACCTTGTCTTTTTTGTCCGCAGCAGTTCATAGTTTTAGTTTTTAAGGGTAATTAGATTTTTTCATAATTATTTGTTCTAAAAATATTGCCGCTGCCGAAAACGACAGGACCAACAATATGCTCTCGATCCAATTGTTACCGAAATAAATTCCTATTGGTAGTGCTACCCAAATAGACAAACAGAAGAAACAGTCCATTAATGAACCAAAAAAGCTTTTACCTGCAAGTTTTCTTAGTTTATAAATTACATCAAAAGGGCCATCTTCGGCTTGTATTAAATGGGTAACACGCCAAACGGAAAGGACAGAAATTAGAAACAAATAAGCTGTCATTGCTTTGTGTTTATGGTAAACGTTCTATGGCTACCCCAGCACTTACAATGTAGTTGCCGGCATTTGCACCTGCCCCATAACCATTGGTTGTTCTTTTTGACGCCGTTAAACCAATAGAAACGGTTGCATAACTTTCAGTAGGTTCAAGCCATTTTCCTGTTGGAACAGGTAAGGGAACAAAAGTAATTTGGTGCGAATTTGAGTCTCCAAACTTGCTTGCATCTGCCGTACCGCGATAGCCCGGACAATTATGAGCCTCGTTGTTAGTAGGGTTATCACCATGTAAAATACTTGGTTCGGGCAATGAACTTCCTAATCGTTTTACTTCAAAACCCGCAGAGGTTCCGCATTTTCCGATAGATAGATCATAATGATCCTGAAATACAGAATTGGGATGGGTTTCACAAGCTTTAAATGTAACGTTTAGCGGAGTGTTTAAGTAGGCCTCTTTAATGCGATACAAATTACATTCTGCTTTTACAATGTTTACACCATCGGCATCAAACCAAACATTGTCCAGGCTAAAGCCAAGAGAATTATTATCAATATACATGGCAATCATATCTGTAGCGCCTGATATATGGTTTCCTGCAGCATCATAACCGTCCATACGGAAATAAACCGTTCCGGGTGCAGTACTCTGATAAATTGCCGTGTTTAATTGGATTAAACGGTTTTTATCATATGGTATCCAGGGTATACCTGCTTCAATTTGAGCTTCTACGTTTAAGTAATAAGGTACTTTAATTGCCGGTCCGCCATCAACTTTTAGCGGTATAGTATCGTATGAACCTATTAATTTTGGCAATAAATCTAACCCAAAGCCCTGAAATAAATAGCCCATATAACCTTCCGTTACGTAATTCCAGGAACTGAAAGGTTCCGACATGTTTTTGCTATATCTAATGGTATAAAAGGCAATTATCGGATCATTAGCTTTCCTTTGTGTATTATACAAACAACCTTTTACATCTACTGTACCCGCCCAGGCTGCACAATCTATGTTCAAACCTGCCAAAACATTGTGGCTGCTAATGCGGCCATCGGCATGTAAGTGGTTATCTAAGGCCGCAGAATTTCTATCCATAGCAGCAAAGGCAAAACTGGCAGTACTATTTTGGTTGCCACCTATAATTACATTGCCTAGTGAACCAATCATATTGCCGTTAAAACAATTAAAAGGTTTAGGTATAACCGATGCAGGGATACAAATATCAATACGCTTAATTCGGCTTACATTAAAGTAGCAGGCACTTTCGTACAAAACAGGTGCTCCAACAGTAGATCCGGGGATACTTACAATCAGATCTGGCATCACTTGCGCTGCAAGATCTTCGCCACTGGCATAATCAAACAGTTCGTCAAATATATCTGTAAGCG
>NZ_JBFTNT010000421.1:0-3419 GCF_056397585.1 Pedobacter sp. 05L430
GTCGCAAGCGCATCATTTTTGTCCGTTAACCATTTGTTGCGAACTTTTAAGCAGGTATTCGGCATGTCGCCTTATCAGTACTTAATGCTAACGAGATTAAACCGAGCTAAGAATTTATTGAGTACTGAAAATGGTCCCATTAATGAAATTGCATTTGCTGTTGGTTATGAATCTACCAGCTCATTTATAAGAGTTTTCAAGGCACAATTTAAATTATCACCTCTTAAATATAGAAAGGCTTTGTTTCAAGTTGAGTGATAAAGAATTCAAGGGTGACTTAATTGAATTTCTGATATTGAATATTATTGTTAACTAGCTGTATGGTGTTCATAGGGTAATATCCTTAAGTATTGCCCTAGTGTTCGTTCAAAGGCCTTTGGTATTGTTGGATGTTTTTTATCCTCTCTTTTGATATTGCCATACCCGAACAAATAGTCCTTGGTTTTTTCTTGCTGCTAAATCTGCAAATCCTAATTTTGTCTGAGCGATAGTTGTAATTTATGATCTACATCTCGCAAGGAGATAAAGTGTAAAACTGTTCATTCTCGCTATTAAAAGCTCACTATACTTATCTGTTTTACTTTTATCGTGGTGTACGTGTGCAGCTGTAACACATTATTCTATTCTATTGTAATTGGTAAGAGTTATAGTGCCGCTTTCTTCAAATGGGTTCACATGACCAACTTCCCAGCCTTAACTAGCTAATACGGTTGGTACAATGGTCCCGAATCTTTTGTGCACATCGAAACTTTCAGCCGTAAATCCATAGAGATTTACAAGTATTTTAGGGCTGCTTTGATCTTCTGGAATTTCAGATAAAGCCATGTATAGGAATTTTTCCCAAACAATAATTTCATCAAGGTTAAGGAGTCCAGTTTAAGAATGCTATGATTAGATGATTACAAACCAAGCAACAGGTCAGGTCATTAAGTTTATTAAAAGTAATAAAGACGCAAATAATGGGCTATTAGAAATGGAAGCGGTATATGCTGCTTTTTCTGATGAGCCGCCACTGCATTACCACCCTATACAAAAAGAAGTATTTAACGTTTTAGCYGGAGAGTTAACCGTAAGAATGAATGCAGAGATAAAGATTTACAAAAAAGGAGAGGAATTTTGTATTGAGCCTGGTGTTCATCATAGCATGTGGAATTCGGGCTATTTAGATACAATGGTAAGTTGGAAGATTTTTCCGCCGTTACAAACAGAGGCATTTTTGAATACATTGACTAATTTGGCCAATGAGGGCAAAACCAATAAGGCAGGTATACCACCATTGCCACTCATGCTTTATTTATTAAATAGGTATAGAAATAGTTTCAGGCTGAGTAAATTAAGTAAAATAACACTGTCTGTGTTGTACTTGTTTTTCTACCCCTTTTTTTTGCTAATGCGTTATCGAAGTAAAATAGCAACTATGCAATCTTGTTCCGTTTCTGAATAAGCTAAAATTTGATCTCAAATCACTAAGTGAAATTAACCAGGATGAAGAGAATTTTATTTTTGATATGTTGGGTAAACAAAATCAAGCCTTAGGATCCGTAACTTATCCGTAGTTCAAACGATGCAAAATGATGCTGTATTTCTTTTGAAAGGATCCTTGGAAAGGAGCGCATCAGGCAAGTTAACACTTCGGCCAATGAACAATATTGTACGCTTCCCTTAAAGTATCGAAATTCAAGAAAATCACTAATAGATGGAAGAAACTACTTGATGGATAGTAATGACCAGATAAAAATAAAGGCGAACAGAAATGTGATTTTTAAGATGGGCTAATTTTTACAATTCTCTCAATCTTTTATGGCATGCTGCTTTATAGTTTCTGCCAATTGGAATTTCTTTACCCAAAAGTTCTACAGAATAGGAATGGAAACTTTCAACTTTTGATAAGGAAACAATAAATGAACGATGGATTCGTACAAATTTATCTTCAGGCAAAAGATCTTCTATTACACTGATCATTTGTTTTGAGATTAAGACTTTATCTTTGAGCACAACTTTGATGTAGTCTTTTAAGCTCTCAATCCAATAGATGTCACTTACATTCACTTTTACCATTTTTCGTTCTACTCTTAGATAAAGAAAAGTATCTGTTTTTTGTTCTGCAGGTTTTTCAACCAAGCTTATTTTTTGGTAATTGGCTTTTTGTAAGGTGAATAACTTTTCAATAGCTTTAAGAAACCGATCAAATCCAATGGGTTTTAATAAATAGTCGATAGCATTTAAGTCGAAACCTTCGAGTGCATAATTTTCAAAGGCAGTCGTGAAGATTACTTTTGGCGGATTTTTAAGATTCCTGATAAAATCAGTTCCTGTTAGACCCGGCATTTTTATGTCTAAAAAAATAAGATCTACTTTTGTTTGCTGCAAAATTTTAAAAGCTTCAATGGCATTACTACATTTTGCAACAATATCAAGTTCTGAGAAGTTTGATATATGGCTCTCAATTACTTCAATGGCATGTGGCTCATCATCCACAATTAATGTTTTGATCTTCATCTTAATACTGTTTTGTGAGGTCTAATTGCATAATTGCTATCGACATTTCTTCTCCTTCATGCATCTTCAATTCATAACCGCCAGAAAATTGTGCCTCTAATTTTTTATGTAGGTTTTTAAGCCCATTGAGCTCAAAGGTGTCTGTTTGACTTAAGGGTTTAAATTTGGGTAAACTATGAGATACCTTAAATTTAATATTACAGCCTTTGATTTCCAAGTTAATATTTATCCAGGGATCTTCGATAGTCTCGCTTATACCTTCCCTAAAAGCATTCTCTACTAGGGGGAACATTAAAAGAGGGGGGATTCTTTGTTCTAGAATTTCTCCATTAATACTAAAAGAAAGATCTAATCGATCGTCGTACCTAATTTTTTCAAGTTCAACATAGCTGTTTAAAATTTCGATATCCCTTTTTAACGGTACACTTGAGTGATGACATTCATTAAGCATATATCTTAAAATACTGGACAAGCCAAGTACTATTTTAGGAGATTCTGGAGATTTAATCAAGGTCAATGCATATAGATTATTAAGCGTATTGAACAGGAAATGAGGATTAAGTTTTGCTTTTAGAAAATCGACCTCCGATTGAAGTACAACCTGCCTTCTTTCAAACCAGATTTTAAAATATTTAATAGATATGGCAATCCAAATTACCGTATTGCTTTGTTCTAGTGCATTGATTAAATAAATGGGGTTGATCAGCTGTTCTATAAAAGTACCATTCAGCTTTTTCCATTTGAAACCTGGAGATTGTGCCTGCATCTTCTTTAAGATGTAAGGATCTACTATGGTGATTTCCATAATTCGAAATAGCAGCGTACAGAAGATGCAACAGGCTAATATACCTAGGATTAAGACGCTGCATTTCTTCTTGTTCAAGTTTTGGGGTATCAACCAAATCGTTACACTATAATAG
>NZ_JBFTNT010000422.1:0-5184 GCF_056397585.1 Pedobacter sp. 05L430
CCCTAAACACTCAGGACGAGAACAATCTAAACAGTTTTTTGAAAGAAGAATCTAGTGACTATTTATTCCATTTATCTCAGCAGGAACCTAAACTCAAAAAAATAATTGATGATTATTTACTCGTTACCGGAGCTGCGGATGGTGATGTTCACAAAAACAGATATGCCTTGGAAGTTTCCATGCAAATGATAAATACTGCAATTAACAATTTTTTTGAAGCCGAAAAAGAGAAATTACAGCAATCGTATCCTTGCTACTTCGAGAAATTCAGAACTGATGGTGTTGAATACGATATTTACATTGGTCAGTCCATCTCTCCGGATAAAATCTTTAATCATTTTCACCTCAAAAATCTTAGGCTATGGCAACTTTCATCTATGGCTAATGTAGTTAGAATGACTCATGCTTTATTGCCAGCTATGCCAACCAAGCTTTATACTACTCAGTTGTTATTTGTCCATAACCATACAATCGACATTAGTTTTAGAGCTGATGAGCGAAAATTTGATGTAGAAGGCGCATACAATATCAGGTATCAGATGATAAAAAAACGAATCGACAAAGTTCACATCAGAGGTAGCAGTGAGCGTTTAACACAGCCTGATAAGATAGCGTTGATCTATTTTAATAAGAGAGATATTGATGATTATCTTCCTTTTATTACTTATTTACAGGAAACTGGAGTGCTGGATCAAGACCTGGAAGAACTTGATTTAGAGGACCTACAAGGGTTAAGCGGACTAAAAGCTTTAAGGATTGGCGTTATACATCCGAAAAAGACAAACGACATTTAGCCATAGATATGTCAAATACTTTCAAAAGTAATTACTTTTGAAAATTAGTATATACTTTTGACTAAATTAACTATTTAGTCAAAACTTATGAAAAGTATTCTACCTCTCTTTGGTCTTTTATTGCTGCTAAGTGCCTGCGGTGATACACAAAAAATGCAACTAAGGGCACCAGAGCCTCAGGTTGCTGAAGCAAAAACAGATAGCACTGCAGTTATAGCTACAGACACTACTAGAACGGATTCTGCCAAAACTCTTGCAAAGAAGTAGTATTGAGGTAAAATTTACCCCATCAATTCTTTCATAAGTTTATCAAAGTCAGCTTTCATTATTGCAAGCTCCTCTTCTACTTTTGCCAGCCGCTGTTCCAAATCACTTGCAGGTCTGCTGTAATTATCGTCTATCGAATCATCTTGTGTTAGATCGGGGGTTCCGCTCAACAAATGCACATAACGCATTTCCTTTTGCCCGGCACGCTTAGGTAACTGCAAAACATAAGGCATTTCCGGATCTGAGAGTCTTTCAAGTACAGCCTGCACATCGTCCAGCGATTCAAACTCATATAACCTGCCCGAATTCGTATTTAATTCACCAGGTGTTTGTGCACCTCTTAGCATTAACAAACAAATAATAGCTACTTCCTGAGGCGTTACAGGGAAAACAATAGCAAAATTATGTTTGTACTTAACGCTCCTGCTGGAACCACCTGTTGCAGTTGAAATTAAACTCTTTCTTTTTAAAGTATCAAGAGCCAATATTACCGTCTGCTCATCGTATTGTACAACCGGCTTACGCGAAGTTTTTTGATTACAAGCAGCCGTAATTGCATTGATGGTCATTGGATAATACTCAGGCGTAGTCTTGGATTTCTCCATTAATACACCTAAAACACGAAGTTCTTCGGCATTTAAAACCGGCAGGGTCTGTGGTGAATCCATTAATTCTTAAGAATTAGATAAAATAAGATAGATCCTGTTTAATTCATCTTTAGTAAAATTGGTATTCTCAAGGCACTTTAATGAATCAGCAAGCTGCTCAGGTTTACTTGCGCCTACCAATACAGAAGTAATTCTTTCGTCGCGTAAAATCCACGACAGCGCCATATGAGCCAATTTTTGTCCTCTTTCCTGAGCTATTGCATTCAGTTTATTAAGCTGAGCTAATTTTTCGTCAGTAATTTGATCGCGTTGTAAAAATCCGTGAGACTTTGCTGCTCTCGAATCCTCAGGAATACCCTTTAGATACTTATCGGTAAGCATCCCTTGGGCCAATGGAGAAAATGGGATACAGCCAACACCCTCATTACCTAAAAGGTCTAATAAACCGTCCTCTATCCAACGCTCATACATAGAGTATTTTGGCTGATGGATAATGCATGGGGTACCCAGTTCTTTTAAAATTTGGATGGCACGCGCGGCCTCTTCCGGCTTATAATTAGATATACCTACGTATAATGCCTTACCCTGACGAACGATCAGATCTAATGCTGTCATAGTTTCTTCAAGCGGAGTCTCGGGATCCGGACGATGGTGATAAAAAATATCAACATAATCTAGCTCCATTCTTTTTAAACTCTGATCTAAACTTGACACCAGGTACTTTTTAGAGCCCCAATCGCCATAAGGTCCATCCCACATAGTATAACCAGCTTTACTTGAAATGATCATTTCATCTCTGTAACCGGCAAAATCTCTCTTTAATAGCTTACCAAAATTCTCTTCGGCTGAACCTGGAGGCGGACCGTAGTTATTAGCAAGATCGAAGTGAGTAATACCACTATCAAAAGCGAGTTTTAATATGTTACTGCAATTTTCCAATTGATCTACATGACCAAAATTATGCCATAGGCCTAATGAAATTGCTGGAAGTTTTAACCCACTGTTACCGCAGCGGCGGTATTGCATTTGAGTATATCGGCTGGAACTGGGTGTATATGGCATATAATGAGCAAGAACTTTTAAATCTTGCATAGCTTTACGTACTCTTGTTCCAGCTGCATTGTTGCCAGAATTGTAAAATTTCTCAGCATCAGCCTCAACAGAAGCTAACAATTCTTTAACTTTTGAAAATTTTTCCATGTTTTGATTTTTTAATTTATAAGCCAAATATATATTATTTTGGAAATAAACGCGCATAACTTCACTTCTATTGCACTTTTTGTACCCGAACTCTTTTTTTTTAAAACCTTTTATAAGTTCACAGGTTATTTTCTAAAGCGAACTAAACAAATGATTATGCCATGGTTGAACTTATACATGTTGTTGAGGATGACGAAGATATCCGTTTTATAGTTGAATACGTATTGGTAGAAGCCGGTTATGAGGTTGTGACTTCTGGGACTGCAAAAGATTTTTATGAAAAAGTAGCTGTCCAACATCCTGAATTGATACTTTTAGACRTAAAATTGCCCGATGGTAATGGTATAAATATTTGCAGAAACTTAAAAACCGATAAAAAAACGAGCCATATTGCAATTATAATTATGTCGGCACATGCTGCCGAAAGAGCGGTTTTAGAAGAAGCCTGCGCCAATGGATTTATCAGCAAACCCTTTGATTTGGATGACATGCTCAACTCCGTAAAGAGGGTATTAAATGGTCATGATGATTATCAACAAAAACAAACGAGAAAAAATTCCAATAATTAAGGAAAAAATTCCTATATTTGTTTTGCACTAGATAAAAGCATTATGGCAAACACTCCAAAACCATACAAAACAAAGTCAAAAGTATCTGTTGTTTCAGAAAGCGCAGTTATTGCGTCTTACCAATCGTTATATGGCAACCCAATAAGTGTTCTTACCAATTCTAAAAATGGGTTATCAGCAAAAGCCGCCATTGATTTTCTTAATCTTTCGGGTTTCACCAAAGAAGAATTTCAGGATACTTTTAAAACAAATGTAAAAACTATACAAAATTACGTTTCGAATTCATCAAAGCTAGATGCCGCTTTAAGTGAAAAGCTTTTAAAATCTTTTTCTCTTTTTGATAAAGGCATCGAAATTTTTGGATCTGCAAAACTTTTTCATCAGTGGCTAAACACTCCTTCATATGGTCTTGGCAACCAAACCCCTTTCGATCTTATGGATACCATTACCGGTATTACCCTAATTGAAGAAGAACTGATAAGGATTGAATATGGTGATTTAGCTTAATTATGCATGTATTTCGTATAGCATTAGCTAAATATGCCACCAAGTTGTTTGCTTCGGGCAGAGCCGCACGCTGGAATCCTAACGATGTAGAAGTAATATACAGCGCAGGCTCGCGCTCACTGGCTTGCCTGGAAAATGTTGTCCACAGAAATCAAATAGGATTAAACCAATCTTTTCAGGTAATGACTATAGAAATCCCCGACGACATAAGAATCGTCCCTGTAGATATTAAAAAATTACCAGGTAATTGGATTGAATACCACAATATACCATTAACTCAAAAAATTGGGGAAGACTGGATCAACGAGGGCAAATCTGCCATTTTAAAAGTCCCCTCTTCTATCATTATAGCAGAATACAATTACCTGATAAATCCCAACCATCCGGATTTTAAATCGATAAAATTATTAAAATCGGAACCTTTTGTTTTTGACAGAAGAATAAAAAGCTAATTACGTATCCATTGCTAGGGCATCACCAGAGCATTACTAGGGCCTTAAGTCCAGTCAACGCCCTAGTAATGCCCTAGTAAGGCCCTACCAAGGCCCTAGCAACCTATTCCTCGACGTAGCGCACTTTCATCATTACGCCAGGGCTTTCGGTAAGTAAACTCCAGATCATTTTTTATTGTAAAAACCGATTTTCTTTTGAAATGAGGAAAAAGGTGGCGACATTAGCAAGCAATGAATTACCAAAAGAACATACAAAAAGCTATTATTGGCGCCTACAACAGGCATCAGCTACATGCGTATGCGCTTTTCAAAAGGTTTTTTAGAGAAAACTATCCTTTCGGTTTTAGTTTTCAAACCACCAGCAAGGACTTTATTAATTAAGCCCCGTATCATTTCGATTTTCTTTTTTCGATGCGGGGGTTAAAAGCACCTGATAAAAATCTGCTTTTTCTCATTCTTCATTTCAATTTTAATGCCTTTTCAGCAAAAGCCTGAATCGCGTATTCAATTTTTTTAAAAAATATAATAAAATATTAATTCACAACATATTCACGATCATGGAAACTAAATCATTGTCATTATCAAAAAGCGACTTTAAATTATTAAAGGAACATCTGGAAAAATCAAATATGAGCGCTTATAACAAAGAAAAATTAAGCAACGAATTAAAAGAAGCCACCATATATTCGGAAGAGGAACTTCCTTCTGATGTGGTGTGTTTAAAATCTGAAGCCCGTATAGCGAATACCAAAACCGGTAAAGAATTTACCTTTAAACTTGTAATGCC
>NZ_JBFTNT010000423.1:0-2677 GCF_056397585.1 Pedobacter sp. 05L430
GCACAGGAACATCACCTGGCAACGGGATTGCAATGGCCATAAGAAACAAAATTCCCGAAGTAGATATCATTACCCGAATTGCTGGTGGCAATGAAACGCTAATTGCCAATAAGGAAAACGGCTTTAGAAAAGTTGATCTCTTTGCTGATCCGGAGATATTGAAAATATTTAATTATGAATTTATAGCCGGCAATCCGAATACTGCACTAAATACACCAAATGCTGTAATACTAAGTGAAAGTACTGCGAAGTTGTTATTTGGCACTACTGATGTATTAGACAAAACGGTAAAGTATGCAAATAATACTGACATGAGGGTGACGGGCGTGATTAAGGATCAGCCAGCCAACACTTCGCTCAGGTTTGATTATTTGATGCCATGGTCTTTTTATGAAAATATAGATGGCGAGGCCCGAAACCCAGGCTGGGGAAATTTCAGTTTCCTTGCTATTGCAAAGGTTAATAACGGAGCTAAGCTTGATCTGATTAATTCCAAGGTCAAAAAACTATTCAATGAAACCTATACAGACCAAAGAAATGAAAACTTCCTATTCCCTTTTTCAGATTTACATTTGCATGGTGAATTTTTAAACGGCAAGAGTGTAGGTGGCGACATTGAACGCATTTATCTGTTTATTGCACTGGCCTTTGGCATTTTGCTGATCGCCTGTATCAATTTTATGAACATGGCCACGGCTAAATCGGAACGCAGGGCCAAAGAAGTGGGCATTAAAAAAACGATCGGTGCAACCAGAGGTTCATTAGTTACACAATTCCTTACTGAAGCGATGGTGCTTACTGCTGTTGCGGTGCTTATTGCGGTAGCTATTGTTGAGGCTACCCTACCAATGTTCAATAATCTGCTTGGCCTGGAAATCATAATCGAATACACGAATGCAGGCTATTGGCTGGGCATATTGTCGGTAGCAATGCTAACAGGTGTTTTGGCGGGCATTTATCCCGCGGTATTCCTTTCTTCCTTCAATCCTATTCAGACTTTAAAAAAGAAGACGGCAAGGGCAAGACTCATTCCGATAAACCTGAGGCAGGTACTTGTGGTAACACAGTTTTGCTTTGCCATTATGCTGATCATTGCCACCCTGGTTATTTATAAGCAAATACAGTTTATAAAGGGCAGACCCGTAGGTTACAATATCAATTTACTGGCAGAGATGCCTCAAAATGGAGAATTACATGGAAAATTTGAGTTGTTCAAAGAGCAGATTTTAAAGACAGGTGCGGTTACTGCGGTAAACCAGGCATCGCGTAGTATGACCCACGTGAGCAATTGGTTTTACGGATTTAAATGGCCTGGAATGGAGAAACAGGGTGAGGAAATTGTATTTAACCGCCTGGAAACGCAATATGACCTCGTAAAAACAAGCGGTGTGCAAATGCTAGCCGGACGCGATTTCTCTAAGGAGTTTGCATCTGACTCTGCTGCTATTATGCTAAGCAGCACCGCGGTAAAAATGATGAAGTTAAAAGATCCGATTGGCAAGATGGTAACGCTTTTTGACAACAAACTAAAGGTAATTGGCGTGTTCAAAGATTTTTTATGGGATTCGCCCTATCACTCAGGACGACCAATGGTTATCAATTTCAGCAAAAGTCAGGGAGGTACCATTAACATGCGGTTAAATCCGGCCAATAGTTTGAGTAAAAACGTAGAGCTGATCTCCGCGGTTGCCAAAAGTATAAATCCGAGCTACCCTGTTGAAATTAAGTTTGTGAATGATTTGTATAATGCAAAGCTGCAGTCGGAAAAGATTCTGGGCATCCTGGCCAACTTGTTTGGTGGCATTGCCATATTAATCTCGTGCATGGGCCTTTACGGACTAGTGGCTTACAGCGCCGAACAGCGGACAAAAGAGTTTGGCGTACGTAGAGTTTTGGGTGCCTCTGTTGGAAGTATTATGAGCCTTCTTTCGCTCTCCTTCCTTAAAATGGTATTTGTAGCGGCTTGTATTGGCGTACCTTTGGCTTATTACCTGATGAACAAGTGGCTCACTAATTTTGAGTTCAGAACCACCATATCTTTATCAATTGTGTTAATATCAATAGCAGGAACAGCAATCATTGCATTTTTGACGGTAAGTTTCCAGGCCTACAGGGCTGCAAAAGCGAACCCTGTTGAGGCGCTTAAGTATGAGTGATGGCATTCCATTAATTTATTTAATCCAACCAAACTTTACATCTCTTACAAGAGATGACCTTTCAAGATAGAAAGTTTCAATTAAAATGTCGTCTAAAATCTGCTGCATTTCTTCCTTATTGACTGTGAGTTTATCCCTTCGGGATTTTAAATAGTGTTTATGGATCATCTCCTTTACAAGATCACGAACGGTTTCAAAATCAATTTCTTTACCAAATACATCACCTATTATAAATCCCAGCACCGATATTACAATAATAACAACAGCGATTTTCCAGCTGAAAAAGAAAGCGCATAATCCTAATAAAAATAAAACGATATCGGCTATTATAAACCAGAGAGGCGGAGATAAAATCTTGAGATTAATACCCAGATTACGCTTCAGTTCCTTTATCATCCTAATCCTGTTTTTTCTCGGTACAATGTTTTCGATTAAGGTATCTGACTTTATAATTCCACTATCAATGGAAAATGTATCGGCTATTGCCATTCTCAGCTTATAAAATGCCTGTTGGCTTGTAC
>NZ_JBFTNT010000424.1:0-2663 GCF_056397585.1 Pedobacter sp. 05L430
GCATTAAAGCCCTACCATATCATGCAGGCTTAGAACCAAAGGTTAGAGCCGATACTCAGGATAGATTCCTTATGGAGGATGTAGAGGTTATTGTAGCCACTATCGCCTTTGGTATGGGAATCGATAAACCGGATGTGCGTTTTGTAATTCACCATGATATCCCTAAAAGTATGGAAGGTTATTACCAGGAGACTGGGAGGGCCGGACGCGATGGAGGAGAGGGAATTTGTATTGCTTTCTACGCTCAAAAGGATGTAGACAAGCTGGCCAAGTTTATGAAAGATAAACCGGTATCTGAACGCGAAATAGGTACTCAGATATTAAAGGAGGTTATTGATTATGCTGAATCCGGCGTATGCCGAAGAAAGCAGATCCTTCATTACTTTGGAGAGAACTTTAATGAGACCGGTTGTAATTGCATGTGTGATAACTGTAAGAAACCGAAAAAACTATTCGAAGCAGAAGAATCTTTGATGGTTCTGTTAAAGCTGATTAAAAAAATAGGAGAGAAGTTTGATGATGCCCACATCCTAAGCGTTATTTTAGGTAATGAAACTGCTCAGACAATTGCTTATGAACACAGTAAGCTTCCTGAATTTGGTTTAGGAGTTGTTGAGGGAGAGAATCATTGGAAATCACTTATCAGGCAAGCGGTATTAAATAATTTCTTATCTAAAGACATAGACAATTACGGTTTACTTGGGTTAACCAACGGCGGATTAAGCTTTATTGAAAATCCATATGCACTTAAGTTTGTCCTAAATGAGCCAATTGAAAGTGCAGCTGATGATGACGAAGATGATGTTAAGCATGGCAGCGGAGCGGTAGATGCTCAGTTACTGCAGTTGCTGAAAGATCTGAGAAAGAAAATAGCTAAACAAAAGAATGTACCTCCTTTTGTAGTGTTTCAAGATCCGTCTCTTGAAGAGATGTGCACACATTACCCAATTTCGATGGACGAGCTAAAGCAAATCTCGGGAGTTGGTCATGGAAAAGCGCTTAAATTTGGAGGATCTTTTCTTGAGCTTATCAAAAAATATGTAGAGGATAATGATATCGAGCGTCCTATTGATCTGATTATTAAAACACAGGCCAATAAATCACAGCTTAAAGTATCGATTATTCAGAATATAGACAGAAAAATTGGCCTTGAAGATATTGCAAAATCGAAGGGTATCACATACGATGATATTCTAAAAGAAGTAGAAGCAATTGTAAACTCTGGCACCAAGCTAAATCTTAGCTACTTTGTAGATGAAGTGATAGATGAAGACCGCCAGGATGAAGTATTTGATTATTTCCAATCAGCAGAAAATGATTCAATTGATGAAGCATTAAGAGAACTTGGAGAATCAGATTATTCTCGTGAAGAAATACAGCTGATGCGTATTAAATTCATGTCAGAACTAGGTAACTAACAATAAAAAACAACAATGATCAATTTCCCTTTAGATAATTTCAAAAATCAGGAATCAGGTAATTTCTTTTTAATGGCAGGGCCTTGTGCCATAGAAGGCGAAGAAATAGCCATGCGTATAGCCGAAAAGATAGTTGCAATAACGGATAAACTACAAATACCATATATTTTTAAGGGTTCATACCGCAAAGCTAACCGCTCTAAAGGTGATTCTTTTACTGGAATTGGTGATGAAAAAGCACTTAAAATATTAGAGAAAGTAAGTAAAACCTTTGGTGTACCAACGGTAACGGATATTCATGAAAATGATGAGGCAGCTATGGCTGCTGCTTACGTTGATGTGTTGCAGATTCCAGCTTTTTTATGCAGACAAACCGACTTGTTAATCGCAGCTGCCAAAACAAATAAGGTTGTAAACGTTAAAAAAGGACAGTTTCTATCCGCCGGATCAATGAAATTTGCTGTAGAAAAAATAGTAGAGGCGGGAAATAATAAAGTGATCCTTACAGATAGAGGCAATACTTTTGGCTACCAGGACCTTATTGTAGATTACCGTGGTTTGCCCGAAATGCAATCTTTTGGAGTACCTGTTGTTATGGACTGTACGCATTCATTACAGCAGCCAAATCAAAGCAGTGGTGTAACCGGAGGTAAACCGGCATTAATAGAAACAATTGCTAAAGCTGCAATTGCGGTGGGAGCTGATGGTTTGTTTATTGAAACACATCCTGATCCGGCAAATGCAAAATCAGATGGTGCTAATATGCTGCATCTCGATTTGCTCGAAGACCTTTTGGTTAAACTAATTAGAGTAAGAAAAGCGATTATTTAATCGCTTTTTTCTGTTAAAGCTTACTGATAACAAAAGAAGTCCTCCTGTTCAGCTTTCTATTTTCTTCAGTGCTATTGGATGTAATAGGTTTCGATTCACCGTACCCTTTGTAAGTTAAGCGCTCAGCCGCTATTTTATGTTCTAAAAGGTAATCATAAACCGCTTTGGCACGCTGCATAGAGAGTTTTTCGTTGTCCTTTACATTTCCAACATCATCAGTATGTCCCTGTATTTCAATGCTAATATTGGCATTGTTATTTAAAAGATCTACAAGTGTAGTTAATTCGGTAACTGATGCGGGTAGCAAACTATACTGGTTGGTGTTAAAGAATATGTTTTTCAATATTACATTGGTACCTACCTTTAGTTTTTCCAGCAAAATCTTCAGCAGAAAGGGTTTGTTAGTATAGGAAC
>NZ_JBFTNT010000425.1:0-2660 GCF_056397585.1 Pedobacter sp. 05L430
TCTGCTTTAGACAATTTAAATATATACGGTGCGGAAGTTATTTATCCTAATCCGACAGTCACCTCAGGTGATCAGTCGATCTGTTCGGGYAGCACTGCTGTACTGAAAGCCACTGCTAACGGAGGTACTACTTTAAGATGGTTTGCTACCGCTAGCAGTACAACAGTACTTGCCACCGGAGAGACCTTTACTACCCCTGCACTGACTGCTACTACTACCTATTATATAGAAGTAAGCAAAGCTGGTTGTGCAAATGTAGAGCGTGTACCTGTTAAGGTAACGGTAAATCCAGCAATTGTTTTTGCGACTACAGTATTGAGCAATGCTACAGTAAACTCATCCTATTCAAAACAGATCAATGTGGCTACCGGTGGTACGCCAGCATTTACTTATACCCTTGCGGCAGGCAGCAGCTTACCTGCAGGACTGACTTTRTCAGCTAACGGTACAATTGGCGGGACCCCGACAGCCTCCGGAGACTTCACTTTCTCTGTTGTTGCAACCGACAGTAAACTGTGTACAGCAACAGCGGCTTATACTTTAAAAGTAACAGCAGCTTTGGCGCTTCCTGCGGCTACTTTACCAAACGGCATTGTAGGTACCGTATATCCTACGCAGACCATACCTGCAGCTACAGGCGGTACTACACCATATACCTATACTGCCACCAATCTTCCTCCGGGTCTGACCTTTAACCCGTCGACCAGGGAGATCACCGGTACCCCTACACAGAAAGGTACATTTGTAATTCCTGTTACGGCTACTGATGCGAACGGCAACAGTGTATCCAATGATTATACCATTATTGTAAGGGATCCATTGGTATTGCCGGCCGCTACCCTGGCAGATGGTACAGTAGGTGTTCCTTATCCTGCACAGACCATTCCGGCTGCAACAGGAGGGGCGGGTCCTTATACTTACAGTGCTACAGGCATACCTGCAGGACTGAGCTTTGATCCATTAACCCGTACCATCACCGGTACACCAACTACAAAAGGTACCTTTACTATTCCGGTAAAAGTTACCGATGCAGACGGTAACAGTGTTACCAGAAATTATACAATAAAAGTAAGCGATCCACTGGTGCTGCCGGCAAAAGTTCTTGCAGACGGTACAGCGGGTACACTATATGCTACCGAGACCCTTCCATCAGCAACAGGTGGTACCGGTCCTTATACTTATGTTGCCACTAATCTTCCTGCGGGATTAAGCTTTAATGCCACTACCCGTCAGATCAGCGGAACACCAACCCAGTCTGGTTCTTACAATATAAATGTAGAAGTTACCGATGCTGTGGGAGCAAAAGCTACCCAGACCTATGCTTTAAAAGTAAATGGGGTATTGTCACTTCCTACAGCGGTATTGCCAGCTGGTCTGGTAGGTACAGTTTACCCTGCCCAGACCTTACCTGCAGTAACCGGCGGTACATCACCATATACCTATGCTGCAACAGGTGTCCCTGCAGGACTGAGCTTTGATCCTTTAACCCGTAAACTTACAGGCACCCCTGCAACCGGCGGGAACTATACGATCAAGGTAACTGCAACGGATGCGAACAACCTATCTACCAGTACAGATTATGCATTGGTAGTTAATGTTGGCGCCCCTGTAGTTGCGGGAGCTACTACCTGCAGTGGCACTACAGCAACACTGACCGTATCCAATACCCTTCCGGGAGTAACGTACAGGTGGTATGCTTCAACCGGCAACACTTCGATAGCTAACGGATCAAGCTTTACCACCCCTGTCTTAACAGCCACTACTACGTATTATGTAGAGGCAGTATCAGGTACAGCAGTAAGCAGCCGTACTTCTGTTGTTGTTACCATCAATGCTGCTCCTGCACTGGCAGCTATCGTTACCAATAACGAGACCATCAGTTCAGGCCAGACCGCTACGCTTCAGGCCACAGCCGATGCGGGCAATACCATTAAATGGTATGCAGCAGCAAGTGGCGGAGCATCATTGGCTACCGGACCAAGCTTTACCACTCCTGCTTTAGCAGCTACCACTACTTATTATGTAGAGACTGAAAGTGCATCAGGTTGTGTGAGCTCATCAAGAGTRGCAGTGAAAGTAACGGTAACCAGCGGACCTGTAAATCCGAACTGTAATGCAGCAACAGCACAACAAAGCGGTATAGATGGTCTTTGTTTATTATGCGGAGTAGACAATCCTGGTGCATCGACTGATGCGAATGCTACCAATTTCACCAGCATCCATTTGGCGGTAGGTGTAGGGGCAACGGGTTATCAGCGTCTGATTTTTGCAAGTGCAGGATCAGCTACCGACAGTATCCGTTTAGATCTTGAGACCCCAACAGGTCTTGCAGATGTAAGTGTACTTGGAGGTGCTACTGTTACTGTGTTGAACGGTACAAGCGTGGTGAACAGCTATCCGCTGAATTCGAGTCTTTTAAAACTTAAACTATTAAGCGGCAACAGGTTTAAAGCTACTGTACCGGCTGGGGGTATCTACGACAGAGTAGAGATCCGTTTCGGTGCATTGGTTTCTGCTTTAGACAATTTAAATATATACGGTGCGGAAGTTATTTATCCTAATCCGACAGTCACCTCAGGTGATCAGTCGATCTGTTCGGGYAGCACTGCTGTACTGAAAGCCACTGCTAACGGAGGTACTACTTTAAGATGGTTTGCTAC
>NZ_JBFTNT010000426.1:0-2605 GCF_056397585.1 Pedobacter sp. 05L430
GTTTTAAGTGGCGATAAAAGACCTGATTTGCGAAATTACTTCCTTACCTTTCGATTCATCGGGCTTAATATTATCAGCGCTGGTGAATCATCAAAATGAACCAAAACCTAAACCACTAAATGAAAAAACACATCTTATTTTCCTTAGTATTGCTTGCAATAGTAAAATTATCTCTAGCCCAGGAAGGTATTACAAAGCCCACTCCCTCTTCAAAACCTGGCAAATACCAATTAGAACAAATAAATCGTAAATACGGAATGTTTATTCATTTCGGCATCAACACTTTCCATGATGAAGAATGGACCGACGGAACATTACCGCCAACATCTTATAATCCATCTGCAATTGATGCAGAACAATGGGTTAAAACAGCTAAAGATGCCGGGATGAAATATGTAATACTTATTACTAAACATCATGACGGGTTTTGCCTTTGGGACAGTAAGTATACCACCTATGATGTAAATAGTTCTGCCAACAAGACTAACGTAATAGAAGCCGTTGCAAAAGCATGCAAAAAGTACGATATCGGTTTAGGATTATATTACTCTTTATGGGACAGACATGAGAATGCGAAAACCGAGGATACAACTCTGGACAAAGCGTATAATGATTTTATGGTAAATCAAATTAACGAGTTAATTGCTATAACTCAGAAGTCCAAAACTAAAGTTGTAGAGTTTTGGTTTGATGGAGGCTGGGTAAAACAAAACAACAGATGGCCTGCTGCTGAGATCTATAAAGCAATAAAATCTAAAGAACCCCAATGCCAAATAGGAATTAACTGGTCTATAGGTGCACCTGGAAATCCTGATCAGCACATGGTTTTACCTGCTCAGCAAAAAGAAGGCTATCCTATCAGATACTTCCCAAGCGATTTTAGACTAGGTGACCCATACCTCCCTGCAACGCCTGATCCAAAAATATTCTCTCACAATAATGAGAATTACTATATGCCCTGGGAATCCACCATATGCATAAGTTCAAAGTGGTTTTATAACACCAAAGACACTACTTACAAGTCTATAGATAAACTGGTTGAGGATTATAAAATAACTACTGCCCAAAATAATATCTTAATTTTAAACACACCTCCCAATAGAGAAGGAAAAATAAGGCAAAAAGATATTGAACTATTGATGGAATTAAAAAAGCTAATTTCTAAATAGGCATTTCCCAGATAGGTTTTCCGTATCCTGCTGTCAGAATACGATCACGGCTTTTACCAAGCCGTTTTCAAAAGCGATAAGGTCTGAAAACCTATCTTTMACTTCTTCAAATTTCAGTTTGTGCGTGATATAATTTAATGGCTTTATCTGCCCATTTTTTATGCACGAAATCACATGCTCAAAATCAACTKGCAGTGCATTGCGGCTACTTAATAGTGTTGCTTCCCTTTTATGAAATTCGGGGTGACTAAAACTTATTTCCTGTTTTTGTAAGCCTATCAAAACAAAACGAGCGCCATGGGCCATATACTGAAATGCATTATTTATAGCTTTCAAATTTCCTGTACAATCAATTACAACCGTAGGCATATCACCATTTGTAATTGATTTTAATCGTTCAAAAACATCATCAGACACGGCATTTATAACATGCTTTACTCCCAGCTTATCTCTGCAAAATTCCAAACGCTGCATGTTGGTATCCAAAGCAATTACCTCTGCTCCGGCTATCCTGGCAAAATCCATAGTTCCTAAACCTATAGGCCCGGCACCTACAACCAGAACAAATTCCCCAGGTTTAACGCCTGCTCTTCTGATCCCATGAGCGCCAATGGCTAGTGGCTCCACCAATACCAGTTCATCTTCACTCAAACCTTCACCTGCTACCAAGGCATAATCAGGAACAAGAATGTATTCACTCATTGCGCCATCTATATGCACACCGCAGACCTTCATTGTTTCACAGCAATTGGTCTTTCCGTTGCGACAGGCAATACATTCACCACAATAAAAATATGGGCTTATTGTAACCTTATCTCCTTTGTTAAATAAACTTTTCCCTGAAGTTTCAGCAATTTCGGCTGCAATTTCGTGCCCCAGTATTCTAGGATAATTAAAAAAAGGCTGGACACCTTGATAAGCATGATAATCTGTACCACAAATACCTATTGCTTTAATCCTCAACTTAGTATAGCCTTCTATTAACTCTGGTGATACTTTATCTATATATTCAAACTCTCCTGGTGTATTACAAACTAATGCTTTCATTTATTTAAAGGTATCGATATCAACTGTTCCTCTTGCATAGCTTTCCAAAAAGCTTGCGGAATTTTCTTATTTACCATCATTATATTTTCTTTTATTTTCTCTGGACGGGTTGTATTTAAGGCGATGCTGCTTACCCCCGGTATGTTAAATCCAAAATCAAAACACACCTCGGCAGGTTTAACATTAAATTTACTACATAAGGCAAAAAAATTGCTTCTCCATTGGTAAAGTGCTTCACCTTCTACAGTGTGTTTGTTTACTTTTTGATAATTGTAAAAATCACTCCCTATTAAGAATCCCCCATTAAATACGGCCGAATTAATAACTACAATATTCTTCTCCTTTAAATTAGCAATAAATCTGACTAAATCTTCTGGATGTGACTTTAC
>NZ_JBFTNT010000427.1:0-2597 GCF_056397585.1 Pedobacter sp. 05L430
TCATAGAAGTTGCTGTTGTTCAGGTATCTTTTGTCTACACCCCACATATCAACGAGTATCAGCACACCTAAAACAATAAATGCGGTGTTTGCTTTAACTTTCCCTTTTAATATTGCCCATAACACACCAAAGCCAAGCAAAATGAAAATCAAGGACCTGAAAGCATCCGTACGGGCAAGTGATATCCTGTCTTCTATCAAGGCACTCCCTATGGAATTGGCAAAGCTAAGATCAGCCTTAAAAGCCTCAGCAAGGTGATTTACCATTTCCTGATGCGATGAATCTCTAAAATCAAAAAACAAGGTTGGCGCGAGCATAAATAACACTAAGCCACCGCCTGTTATATATAGAGAATAAAGTAACTTTTTGGGTAAATCTTTTGCCGTATCTTTCTCATCTACGAATTGCTTAAGTGCCACAAATGCCAGCAATGGTATAATTAATGCCGGTATAACCAATATAGATTCTACTGCCCGCATCTTGTTATACATCGGGAAGTAATCAAAAAACAGATCAGAGATTAATGGGAAATGTTTGCCAAACGATAAAAACACAAATAGAAATGTGGAGGTTAAAATCCACCATTTCATTTTACCCTTAACTATAAATAGCCCCAGAACATATAAAAAGACCACAATACAGCCAAAATACCATGGACCATGAGTGCTCGATTTTTCACCCCAATAAGTTCTTAATAAACCTTGCTCAAGCTGAGGGATGAGCTCTTTAACCTGATCTTCAGGAACGCCCTTTGCTACCAGTGCTTTAGCTACATTAGAATGCTCATCTAATTGTTTGATCTGAGTAGCACCCCCATACATATTTGGAACAAGGAATGTTGAGATTTCGCCAACACCCTGGCTCCAGAGATAGGCATAATCGCGCCCAAGTCCACTATCTGATTTTGAGGTTGTTCTGGTTAAATTTGCCTTACCGCGGATAGATTCGTTTCCATATTCGTAGGTAGTCCATAATTGTCCCGCGTTTACACCAACGGCTAAAATCACACCTGCAAAAAGATATCCTACAGCGGTAAAAAAAGCCTTTAACTGTTTGGATGCTATTGCATAATACAGTTCAAAACCTGCCAATATGAGCAGGCACATGAACAGATAATAAGTCATTTGTATGTGGTTGCATCTGATTTCAATGGCAAGAAAAAGAGCAGTTAACAAACCACCTAATAAATATCGTCCTCTAAAAGTGAGTAAAATAGAACCCAATACAGGTGCAAAGAACGAAATTGCCATTGCCTGATTGCTGTGGCCGGCTTCAATATAGATGAAATTATAAGACGTAAAAGCAAAGGCTATGGCTCCTGCAGCAGCAAGCCAGGGCTTCATTTTTAATGTACTCAATAAAAAATAAGCCCCCAGCAGATAGCAAAGCACAATATCTATTGGGTTCGGAAATACAGTTTTTAAGGTATTGATCACATAGTTGGCTATACTGCCACTGTTCGATACCCAGATCTGGAAACTAGGCATCCCACCAAACATAGAATTGGTCCACAATGGCCCTTTTCCTGTTTCCGCGCGAACATCCATGATCTCCTTTGCCATTGCTTTGGCTTCAAGCACATCGCTCTGGTAAAGGTCCTTACCCTGCATAGCAGGACTGAAATAAGCAAAACAGAGAATAAAGAATATCCCTATGATAATAAAATGTGTGCTGTTAGCTTGAAACCATTTCTTCATACAGTAAAGAAAGCAATAATATCAAACAAGAGCTAGAATTAATTAGTTTTTGATAAAATTACTGTCGGCTCATGACTTTTCAATTCAGTTTCATTTGTTAAATCAAGCCTTAAAGGAGTTATAGACACCAAATCATTTTTAACCGCCCATCGGTCAGTCCCCTCTTCTGCCAGTTCAAGTGGCTTTACCGTAATCCAATAATGCTTTCTGCCCATTGGGTCATGCCCCGGAACCACGCTTCCATCGTATAACCTTACCGACTGCCTTGTCCACTGAAGCCCTTTTGGCTTACGCGGAAAATTCACATTATATAACCCAAGATTCGTATTTTCTAACAATACAGTTAATGCCTGCTCAACAAAAGGATCCAGGCTTTCAAAATCGGGCTCCGATTTACCGACAGGTGTACTTAATGCTATTCCCTTAACCCCTAGTAAAACCGATTGTTTAGCAGCGGCCAAAGTTCCCGAATGCCACATAGAGTTCCCTAGGTTTGGCCCCATATTGATACCTGAAAGCACAACTTCCGTATCAGGATACATATGCAAACCAAGTGCAACACAGTCTGCCGGTGTTCCATTTACCCTAAAAGCATCAATGTTTTCGAATGTGATTGGCGATTTTTTATAAGAAAGCGGACGCGAGTGTGTAATGGCATGTCCCATTGATGATTGCTCCACATCAGGGGCTACAATTCTAACTGTACCAAAGCGCAGTGCGATGTTTGCCAGCGCTCTGATACCGGGACTATAAATACCGTCGTCATTTGTGATCAGGATTTTCATGATAGTTTTTTAAAATAATTACTACAATGAAAACCATAGTTATGTCAACATTGTTCAAACTATATGAAAAAAACCAGCAAACTCATCCGATTAATCCATAATCCTACTGCGGGCG
>NZ_JBFTNT010000428.1:0-2585 GCF_056397585.1 Pedobacter sp. 05L430
CAACTGGTATGTAGGTGCAATGACCAACTGGACCCCAAGAAATCTTAAACTAAACTTCAGCTTTTTAAAACCAGGTGTAAGTTATACCGCTCAAATTTATACAGACACTAAAGATTCAAATGTTAATGCTACACAGTATGAACTTAAAACAATTAGTGTAAACAGCAACACCACGATAGACCTTAAACTTTCTTCGGGCGGAGGTGCTGCAATAATGATAGAAAAGTCCATCTTTAAGAAATAATAATCTATTTGACCAAGAGAATAAAACCAGCAATTTTAACCTACCAAATAATTAACCTAAATGAGCATAGAGAAAATAAGTTTTAATCATAAGTACATCATCGGAATCTCCTTTATTTCTGCCTTGGGTGGTTACCTCTTTGGGTTCGACTTTGCTGTAATATCAGGCGCATTGCCTTTTTTAAGAACTCAATTCATGTTGGATGCATGGTGGGAAGGCTTTTTAACCGGATCGCTGGCACTAGGATGCATTGCCGGATGCCTGGTTGCGGGAAACATTGCCGATCGTTACGGGCGTAAACCGGGACTTATGATAGCAGCACTTATCTTTGCGCTCTCATCAATAGGCATCGCTTTTTCATCAACTTTAACACTGTTTGTAGTGATGCGTTTTATGGCCGGAATAGGAGTGGGTATGGCGTCTATGTTGTGCCCTATGTATATCGCAGAAATTTCACCAGCTAAGGTAAGGGGCCGAAATGTAGCCATTAACCAGTTAACGGTAGTAATAGGAATCCTGATCACTAATCTTGTAAATTATTTCCTGGCCGATGCAGGGTCTGACGCATGGCGCTGGATGTTTGGTTTAGGAGTAGTTCCTTCACTTATATTTTTAATAGGAGTCTTATGGCTGCCAGAAAGCCCAAGATGGCTTGTAAAAGCAGGTCAGCAGGCAAAAGCAAAAGAGGTATTACTCAAACTTGGTTCCGAATCATTTGTAAATTCAACATTCGCCGATATAGAGAAATCACTTGTCGGGATTAAGAAACAATCTTACAAGGCGGTGTTTGAAAAGAGTGTACGCCCGGCTGTAATAGTAGGTATTATACTGGCTGTTTTTCAACAACTATGTGGCATAAATGTAGTGTTCAATTATACCTCTACGATATTTGAATCTGTTGGTGCAAACCTGGACAGGCAGCTGTTTGAAACAGTAGCAATAGGAGCAGTAAACCTAATTTTTACGCTACTGGCCATGTGGCAGGTAGATAAGCTGGGTAGAAAACCACTTATGCTTATCGGCTCACTGGGATTGTCGATAGTGTACATTGTGCTGGCGTTTCTGCTGCAGAACCAATTCCCTGCAGGTCTGATTTCCATTTTTGTACTACTTGCCATCAGTATGTATGCTATTTCATTAGCCCCGGTAACATGGGTGCTGATCTCTGAAATTTTTCCTAATAAAATACGTGGAGCTGCATCTTCTGTGGCAATTATTTCCTTATGGGGTGCTTATTTTATCCTCGTTTTCACTTTTCCAATCCTAGCCAAAAAGCTAGGCACCTTCGGGCCTTTTTATTTATATGCAGGGGTATGCTTTTTAGGCTTTCTGTTTATTAAAATCAGGGTTAAAGAAACAAAAGGACAAACACTGGAAGAACTTGAAGATAATTTTGTAAGACACTAACGAGCGCCTAAACAACCCAAATAAAACTAAAGCATTTAAAATATTATTATAATGAAAAGCATGAGCGTAAACGTCTGGGAAGAGCAGGTTACCATACCTACCTATGGCATCGGTAAGCCCAATAAAAACCCTATGTTCTTTGAAAAGAGGATTTATCAGGGAAGCAGCGGCGTTGTTTATCCTAATCCTGTTGTAGAGAAAATACTGGACGAAAAGATCGACAAACAATATACAGGGTTATTTCTGGAAAATGACTATATCAAAATGATGATTCTGCCTGAGTTAGGCGGACGCATTCAGATGGCATATGACAAGATAAAGAAAAGACATTTTATTTACTATAATCAGGTAATTAAACCTGCATTAGTGGGTTTAACAGGCCCTTGGATTTCAGGAGGTATAGAATTTAACTGGCCTCAGCATCACAGACCAACCACCTTTAATGCTATTGATTATAAGCTCGAAGAAAATAGTGATGGCAGTAAAACTGTTTGGGTTAATGAGGTTGAGCAGATGTTTCATACCAAGGGAATGGCTGGTTTTACCCTTCACCCAGATAAAGCATATATTGAAATTAAAGCTAAGCTGTTAAACAGATCAGAGCTACCACAAACCTTTTTATGGTGGGCAAATCCGGCTGTAAAGGTAAATGATCATTACCAATCTGTTTTTCCTCCTGATGTAAATGCCGTTTTTGATCATGGAAAACGAGATGTCTCTACCTTCCCAATTGCTACTGGTACCTATTACAAAGTTGATTACTCACCAGGAACTGATATATCAATGTATAAGAATATTCCAGTTCCGACCTCTTATATGGCCATCAATTCTGATTATGATTTTGTAGGAGGATTTGAACATGATACCGAGGCGGGTTTACTTCATGTTGCGTATCATCATGTTTCACCGGGCAAAAAACAATGGACCTGGGGGC
>NZ_JBFTNT010000429.1:0-2581 GCF_056397585.1 Pedobacter sp. 05L430
TGATCTACCTCTACGGAAGTGACCTATGGAATAATGCTGCAAAAAATGAATCTCTTGCTAATTTTTACTGGGCACCTTTAAACTTTGCCGAGGATGGATCTATACTTCCGATGGTCTGTAAGAATGAGGTTACGCTTTCGCTTGCAACAGGCAGCAAGGGAAAACAGCAGGTGATTAAGGACGTGGATAATGATACGGGGATTAAAAACTTCAAAGGCTTTTGCGACATTAGTAATGAGATTCAACGTGGACAGGGCTTTAGGGCAAGCCGTACAGGAATTCTGAATACCGTTTCGATTACTACATTCCAGAACAATGATCCTGATGCAGATCTGATTATAATGATGTATCAGGCAGATGCCTCCTTACTTCCTGTTGGGAAACCGCTAAAAACCATTAACATCCCTAAAGATTCGGTGAGCTGGTCGCCCTCAAATGTTATCGTTCGTCCAGATATTCCTGTTGTGGCAGGCAGCCGCTATGTTTTGGTGTTAAAATCTGCTTCAAAAAAAGGAGCTTATGGGTTCATGTATCATGATGAAGCTACTGAACAAAATGCTGGTGCTTCTTACAGCGCGGATGGAGGTATCCATTATACAATTGAAAAGAATCGTAAAATAAAGTTTTTTACCACMATAAAACGGAAATAAAATCATAATCATAGAACAAGCTGGCCGTTAATCGTTAACTATTAGGTATTAATAAGTTAATCATCAGCTTATAGCTTAAGGATACTTTAGCTAAGTATGATATCCTTAAAATTGTCTGAAGACAGGTGTTATAAAGTGCTGATCTCGGTGCTGATTGCTATTAGCTTTTTTTCCTTATCTAATGAAGTGATGGAACCGGATGGAGCCTTATATGCCAGCATTTCTAAAAATATGATCCTAAGAAACGACTGGCTTAACCTTTATGTACATGGCAAAGACTGGCTGGATAAGCCGCATCTTCCTTTCTGGCTCGCTGCTGCAAGTTTTAAGCTTTTTGGGATATCTGCTTTTGCTTACAAACTCCCTTCCTTTTTAATCAGTCTGATGGGAACGTTTTATCTATATCGTTTTACTGCAGATTATTTTAACAGGAAAACTGCCCTGATCAGTGCTATTATATTTCTGACAAGTTTGCACGTATTGATCTCCAATTCTGATGTAAGAGCAGAAGCTTATCTTGCGGCTTTTGTTACAGCGGCCATTTACCATTACGACAGGGCACGTCAAAAATCTTTTTTACATATTGTTGCAGGGTCTTTTTTTGCAGCCTGCGCAGTAATGGTTAAAGGGATATTTGTCCTGGTTCCGATATTTTGTGGTTTTATTATTTACTGGGCTATAACCAGACAATTAAAGGAATTGTTAAAACCGAAATGGTGGATCGCCATTACACTTATTTTAATTTTTATAACTCCCGAACTATATTCCCTGTATGTGCAATTTGACCTGCATCCTGAAAAAACAGTATTTGGACAGCAAGGGGTATCAGGGCTTAGGTTCTTTTTCTGGGATAGTCAGTTTGGACGTTTCTTTAATACCGGCCCAATTAAAGGAAAAGGTGATCTATCCTTTTTCCTGCACACTACTTTATGGGCGTTTTTACCTTGGTCTGTACTGTTTTACGTGGGTATAGTCGACTTATTTAAAAAACATTCAAGAAGTGTTCTTCCACCCGAAACGATTATCATCTGGAGTTCGGCATTTATTACCTTTTTGTTGTTTTCATTTTCTAAATTTCAGCTTCCACATTATATACTGGTCATATTCCCTCAGTTTTCAATTATTACTGCCTTATATTTAGTGAGGATCAGTGAAAAGAGGATCAAAACATTCCTTATTATACAAAATGTGATCTTCCTAATTGTAGTTTTACTGCTTGGCACAATTGCAGTTTGTTTCAAATTTCAGTTTTATGGGGCGGCACTTGCAATTTTACTAATCACCTCAGTTAGTGCTTTTTTACTGTTTAAAGGGGCATCCATTAAAACCATTGTAAGCAGAGGTGCAGTTTTATCAATTGGGATAATGAGCTTTCTTTACCTGTTCTTTTATCCTTCTATTTTAAAATACCAGTCGGGCATGGAAGCGGGTAAATGGCTGCAGGCAAACGACATAAAAGCCATCCCGGCTGTTTTCAGATATGACCATGCTTTCTCTTTTGATTTCTATGCAAATAAAGAAGTTAAATATCTATACGACGATGCTGATCTTGAAGAGACAAAGGATCAAAAAGAGACGGTGATCTATACCCACGAATCTGAGCTGCCCTATCTCAAAAGCAAATACAATTTAGAAATACTGAAGCAATTTGATTATTACCACATCACCAAACTGAAAGCAAAGTTTATACTGGCAAAAAGCCGCCCCTCGGTTCTGGAACATTTTTATCTGGTGAAAATTAAATAACAACACAGATGTGATCATCATCATGATTTCATGAATAATTGGGCTCCCAATTTATTATCTTTGTTTATGTTTTTTGATGCATAAAGCCTAAATTCATAGTAATTCCAGATGCTAAAAACTGGTTTTTGTGTTCTTATTTTCCTGATTAACAATTGTTTTATAAATCTTTTTGCACTCTCAATTAT
>NZ_JBFTNT010000430.1:0-2578 GCF_056397585.1 Pedobacter sp. 05L430
GTATATCCCTGCAATAAATGTTAAAGGAATAAAGATGGATGAGATAATAGTAAGTACTTTCATGATCTCATTCATTCTATTACTGATCATTGATAAGTACATATCCAGGTTACTGATAGATATCTCTTTTAAGGACTCTACAACATCAATAATCTGTATGCAATGATCATAAGCATCTTTAATATAGAGCTTCGTTTGATCGCTAACTAAAGGACTATCACTTCTCAGGATATCATTTAACTTATCCCTTTCGGGCCATACCACTCTACGAATTCCAATCAGGTTTCTTTTAATCATCTGAGTATCGAACATCACCGTTTTATCAGGTTTATCAAACAAACGGTCTTCAATAGCATCCAAATCCTCTCCCCATGAACCTAAAATCACGAAATAAGTATCAACTATAATATCCATCAGGGCATACATCAAATAGCTGCTACCAGCTATCCTTATGTTACCTTTTCCGCCTTTTAACCTCGATCTAATAGGTTCGAGGCAATCCTCGTAATTTTCCTGAAGCGTAAATAATGCATTATCTGTAAGTAAAAATGACACCTGAACATTATCCAGATCTTTATTTTCATCAAAATGGAGCATTCTGCTTACCGCATAATCATAACTACCATACTCCTCAAACTTTGGTCGCTGATAAGTACGCGTAATATCTTCTAAGACAAGTTTATTTACATTAAAATCAGTGGATAAGGTTTCAAACATCGCTAACGAATCAAACCCCTTAATTTCAATCCAAAACGTAAAATTCTTATCAGAAACAATTTGAGCTACATTATTTAAGGAACTAAGCTCCTTAACCTCATAATGTTCAGCATTGTATTTATACAACCTAATTACAGGTTTTAAGGCATTTTCATCAATGTATATAACACCAGGACTAGATCCAGCAGCTGGCAGCGAATATTTTTTGTGCTTATGATGTTTACGTTTTGCTTGTTTACTCATACTACATATATGATTTGGATTGTGGTCCCTGGTTAAACAACAAGTCTACAATACTTAAATTTGGCTTAAACCCTTCCCTATCGTCAAAAACTTGAAAATAAGGCTTATATACCGTATTATCATCTACGTTTTTAAAATGTATTTTATTAGTCCTGTAGTCTAATTCAGGAGCAATATCATCAATATATTCAGAAGTAAAATTAAGTTTTACATCCTTTTTTAACTGTTTCAATAACCATTCCAATAGCTCAAGGTTATAATCAAAAAGAAATTCAAATTTATTATGATAAAAACGGGCAAACTCATCCTCGTAAAATTCGAAATAAGCTGAATTGCGATAGCAGCTTTCAAGGCTCTTCCAATGAAGCCTTTGCCAGTTAAAATCATTACTTATTTTAACATCTTTAACCTTTGTATGGACTTTATTACCTCTAATAACAKGCACAATAAGATCCAAACTTCCATTCGGCGAGTATATTCTAGCTCTGTTTCTATAGGTCTGTTTAGGGAAATGCTCTTCCTTTTCAATCAAAAAGTTACCATCAAAGTCTTTTAAACCAGAAAAATAACTGATAGGTGGAAGATAAAAAAGTGGGAATATAGCTGAACTTTGCATCTGATAATTTATGTTTGCATTCTCAATTCGCCAAATTAATGATAAAAAAAAGCTTTTCTTCTACAGGAATATTTTTTTTGAACTTTTTGTCTCTGCTCCCAACCTCTTTGTTGTATTTCTTTGCGGCACTACTATACTATCCGCTATATTATATTCTAGGCTACCGTAAAAAAGTTGTTCGCCAGAACCTGGTCAATTCCTTTCCTCAAAAGAGCATTGAAGAGATTATTAAAATTGAGAAAGCGTACTACAGACACTTTACGCGGCTCGTTCTCGAAACAATAAAAATGGCTTCCATTTCTGAATCAGAACTTAAAAAACGTGTTAAGTTTAACAACCTTCAAATAGTAGAACAACACGTTAAAAATGGCCAAAGCATATTAGCGTGTACAGGGCATTACTGCAATTGGGAATGGGGTATGCTGGCGCTCAGTTTAACGCTTTGCCCCCAGAGCTACGTGATTTTTAAGCCAATCAACAATGAACTTTTTGACAGCTGGTTCTATAAAATGAGAACCAGATTTGGCAATCGGTTTATTGCTATGAAACAAACACTTAGAGTATTAGCATCTACCAGGAATGAGCTCACTATGTTTTGTTTTGCCAACGATCAAACACCTGTTGGACACGAAATACAATACTGGCTCCCTTTCCTCAATCAGCGTACACCTGTGTTACTTGGATTAGAAAAAATAGCCTTACAAACCAACAGGCCAGTAATCTATTTCAAAATGAAACATATAAAAAATGGTTATTATGAGGTAGATTGCGAGACAATTTGCAACGACCCAAGTAAAACTACCGAACATCAAATTACCGACATGAGTTTCAATATCCTTGAAAATATGATCAATGAAAACCCCGCCTACTGGTTATGGAGCCATAGGCGATGGAAACACAATAAACACGAAAACGCAGGATAAATGGAACCAAGTGTAGCAGTAGTGATCTTGAATTGGAATGGGCAGGCTTTGCTTCAGCAATTTTTACCCGGTGTAATTC
>NZ_JBFTNT010000431.1:0-2565 GCF_056397585.1 Pedobacter sp. 05L430
GTATTACTCCGGCACCAAAATTTATTATTTTTTTATATCGTCAAAAACAAAAATCATGTTTTACTTGATCGCTTTATAAGCTGATCATAAACGAGAGAATTTTAGTACCCTCTTAATGATCGGCCTCTTTTTCTATAGTCTTAATATTACTTAATGTGCAGTAGCTGATGCAGTTTTTACATTTTTTTGCCAGAAGAAAAATATAATGAACAACACCACCAGTATTCCAGGGAAAGCTATCATTTTCACTAAGGTATCCTGCCCTGCAGCAAGTTCCAGTGCTCCTCCTTTTAAACCTAATGCTACATTTTCTGCTCTTGCTGAATCAATCCAACTTCCTATAAAGGGTTGAAATATAGCCGTTGAGAACATCCCAACACCTCCAACAATCGACATCCCCAAAGCACCGCTTAGCGGAACACGCTGGGCAACTGCTCCAATCATAACCGGCCAGAAATAACATACCCCTAAGGCAAATATTACCGTGGCAACATATGCAAGTGGTCCTGTAACCACGCTGAACATGTAAATACCAATGGCTGCCAGGATAGCCGACATTAATAAAACACCTGTTTGGCCTARTGAATGAACTACAGGGCCGGCAAAGAATCGACCTACTGCCATCAATCCGCTGGTAAGGGCAAGGATCAGCATTGGGCTGGCACCACTGTTACTCATAATCACACTCACCCACTGGTTAGGACCAAACTCGGTAATTGCAGTAAGGGCCATACAGATAAACAAGAAGATAAAAACAGGGTTGAGCATTGCCTTAAGATTCTCAGCAATTGAAGTACTTCCGTCCTCTCTAGGCTCTACAAATTTCTTTCCGTAGAACAAAGCAGCATAGATAACAGTTGGAATCATGGTAACCCACATCTGAGCTTGCCAGCCCATTCCATTATCTGTCATAAATTTAGAGATCAGCGCTCCGATAAGAATTCCTCCAGGGAACCACATATGGAACCTGCTTAGCATTTTATTCATTTTCGGACCTGCATATGCGTCTGCAATCAAAGGATTACAAGCCGCTTCTGTACATCCGTTACCAAATCCTATAAAAAGTGTAGAAACAAGTAACCCTACATATCCTCCGGCATATATGGTCAATAAGATACCAATAGTATGGGCGACAAATGCAGCTTTCATAATGTTTTTAGGCCCAAAAGTGTGATAAACCAACCCACCAATGATCATAGAGATCGGAAATCCTAAAAAGAACATACTGTTGATAAATCCAAGCTGTTCTGCAGTCAGGTTAAATTGCGCTCCGAGCTGGGGTAAAATACCCGCCCGAATAGAGAAGGTAAAAGCTGTGGTAATCACGGCAAAGCAACTCCCGTTGAATAAGGCACTCTTGTTAATGTTTTCGTTCATAATATAATGGTTATTTGGTTAGCAAAATCATCTTAAGGGATAGATTAAGTGTTTGGAAATATACAATTAATTTGTTTTTTTAAAAATAGTATATTTTTCATTAAGTGTTATTTATTAAACTTGATCTTTCTAAATATACGTTTCGCCATAATTCTGGATCCTTCTGCATTAGGATGTATTTTATCTGGCATAAGTTCAGGCTTATCTATCAACAAAACATGCATATCTAAAACCTCCACTTTATTCTCATTGGCCACATTCATTATTTTTGGGATAATCTGTTTTACAATCACAGGATCCCATATTCCTGCTGTATCCGCTACAAAAGACACTACAGGTAACAGCAATATAATACGTGGATGGGAAGACAAATCTTTAAAAGATTTAATCATAGCATGGTAATCCTGCTCATATTCATTTAATCTGGATCTGTTAATCAATTTGCTATCATTTCCACCAAGATCAATAACCACAATATCAGGATTACGCTTTAAAGCTTTCTGATACTCATTGGTTTTGTAATATGGTGAATCCCCGTTTCGCAGAAGCGTACAACCACTTACACCATAGTTTTCTACGGCATAACTGCTTCCCAGATATCTTTGAAGCTGAGCCGGAAAGGAGTTTTGCTCCCTGTTTTCCACCATTGCCCCATAAGTTATACTTGCTCCAATGCAGGCTACTTTAGTAACCGCATTAGAGTTAGTATAAAAGCAAAGTGCAAGTAATAGACTAAATAACATTTTCATCTTTTAAATTACTCACTAATGAAAGTATATGTTTTACCAGCAGTGGTATCGAAATCATAAAGAATGGTTTCGTTAATGGATGGCTTATTCAGGTTGGCCTTAGCAGATATAACTGGTGTAGCTATTTTATCAATCTGATAAAACTGATTTGGGTTATCTCCTTTTGCGGGTTTAAGAGAGTTTCCTTTTAGCACATTAGGAACACGTAAGCGACAATTACCACCAAGTTTTGATTTAATGGTAACCTTGCTCAATTTTCCATTTTTCCAGGTGATGTTCTCAATTTCAAAACCTCCTGGAGCTCTTAACCCACTAATACTTCCGTCCTTCCATTCATCAGGCATCGCCGGAAGCAGTTGGATAGAGCCATCGTGGGCCTGTAATAACATTTCAGTAATACCTGCCGTGCATCCAAAATTACCATCTATCTGGAAAGGAG